>JBCCOV010000040.1:0-28896 GCA_039039985.1 Pseudomonadota bacterium
ATGGGGCACATCGCGGGCTCGGCTGCGGCGATCATCGCTGCTGTCACCTCGCTCTTGGCAGTCTCGATTGGAACGCTGATTGGTCAGAGCTTTGATGGAACGGTCATTCCCTTGTTCGCCGGGTACGTGATTTGTGGATTGACTGCGGTCATTGTGATTTCAATATCGGACAGGCGAAACAACATGCGACGCGCACGGTCCTCGCGTTCCATGGACGACGGCCCGTAGGCGCCTGCGCAAGAGTAGAGGTGAGCGATGGACAAGACACGCGTTCAACAACAGTTTGGCGCCAACGCAGCCAACTATGCGACGTCTCCGGTTCACGCGAAGGGCAAGTCGCTCAGTCGCCTGGTTGACCTGATCTCTCCGAAGCCCGACTGGAAAGCCTTGGATGTCGCAACCGGCGCGGGCCACACGGCGCTGGCGTTCGCACCGCACGTTGCGTCGGTTGTTGCCAGTGACGTGACGCCGGAAATGCTGGATCAAACCAAGCAGTTGGCTGCCGCGCGCGAGCTGACGAATGTCACGTGCGTTTCCGCCGACGCCCACGCGCTTCCTTTCCCTGACGACACGTTCGACCTTGTCACATGCCGCACCGCCCCACATCATTTTGAGGATGTGTCGAAGTTCGTCGCAGAAGTGGCGCGTGTCTCGAAACCGGGTGGCCAGTTTGGCCTGGTCGACAACATATCCGCGGACGGGCAAACCAATCCTGACGACTCCGCCGACGAACAGCGGGCGGCTGCAGACGCCTACAACGCATTCGAGAAGCGACGCGACCCGAGCCACGGCCGAGCACTCGGACACAATGAGTGGATGTCGATCCTCGCCGATGCGAATCTGACCGTTGAGAGCTGGGAGCACCTGACCAAACCAATGAGCTTCAATCGTTGGTGCGATACGATGTCGGTGGAGCCGCCTGTCCGCGACAAGCTGCGCGACATGCTGAGCAGCGGCCCGCCCGGCTTCATTGCATTTCTGAAACCGGAATTCACGGACGAAGACATTTCTTTCGCGCTGACGGAATTGCTTCTCGTCGCGCGACGCTGACTGGCCAACGCCAAGACCAGCACTGAGCGAGCCGGGCCACCGCAGCAGTCTCAATGTTGCAAAGATGTGCGAAGACTGTGGATGAACTGCATATCTTCGCGGTGGCCAGATTCGTCCAAAACATTACCAAACCCTCGGCACATTCTCCGTTTAGCGCCACAGAATATTAGCGCCGCGTGTGGTTCACTGCGCTTGATCGCGCAATGGATGTCGATCGCGGACGCAATGGGCGGGGGGCAATCTCGGCGTGAGGTCATACTCCAAGCTGGCTCGGCAGATCGCTGCTGTCTCTGCTCTGGTCGCCTTAGGCTGCTTGGGTTTCAGCGCCAACTCGCAAGTGCCCACGCCTGAAACGTATGCCGAGGCCGTTGGCGGACAACTGGTTGCGCCGGGCGATCTCATTATCGATGATACGCCGATGCGGTGCGGCCGCAGACCGACTGTTCTCGACGCCAGGCTCGACGATTTCGGCGCGGCGTTTCCGGGGTTTGTCATCCTAAATCCGAGACTTATGGCCCGGGTTTCAAAGACAGTGAAGCTTTGGATCTACGCCCACGAGTGCGGCCACCAATACCGCGGGCCCGACGAGACCAAGGCGGACTGCTTCGCCGTCCAGCGTGGTCGCCGCTATGGCTGGCTCGACAGTGACGGACTGGAGCAAATCTGTACGTTTATACGCCCCGCTAAGAGCACGATGATGCACCTTTCCGGGTCGCGTCGCTGTGAAGTGATGCGCCAGTGCTTCAAGGACCGGCGCGTCTGGTAGTCCGAGGACATTTATGGTATTTTCACCACGTTCCCATTTGGGCATCTAGGTCGTGTCGCCCATCGCAAGTTTGATGATGGCTTGAGACTGGGCATCCAGAAGAGCTTTGGAAAACGGATATGGACAAGTTCACCACGCTGAGAGGTGTTGCGGCACCGTTACCAATGATCAACGTCGACACCGACGCAATTATTCCAAAGCAGTTCCTCAAAACGATCAAGAGAACCGGGCTCGGTCAGTCTTTATTCTATGAATTGCGCTTCAACGAGGACGGCTCGGAGAAGACCGACTTTGTTTTGAATAAGCCGGCTTATCGGTCCGCCGAGATCCTGATCGCCGGCGACAATTTCGGCTGCGGTTCAAGTCGAGAACATGCACCCTGGGCTCTGAAAGACTTCGGAATCAAATGCGTGATTTCGACGTCGTTCGCGGACATCTTTTATAACAACTGTTTCAAGAACGGCATTCTTCCCATTCAGCTTCCGCAAGACGACATCGACAAATTGATGGACGATGCCCAGCGCGGCGCGAATGCGATCATCACAGTCGATCTTGAAGCACAGGAGATCCACGGGCCGGACGGCGGTGTCGTCAAATTCGATATTGATCCGTTTCGGAAACATTGCCTGCTGAACGGCCTCGACGACATCGGCCTGACGATGCAGAACGAGGACGCGATTACCGCGTTCGAAAAGAAAGCTGTCGGCGAGCGACCTTGGGCTTAACGCGCCGTCTTGGTAGCGGAAGCAAAGTGCGTTGGGGTGTCGGTGTGCGCATTGCCGTTCGACACCCCGCTGCGCGTTTTTCGGTGGGCGTTTCCTGAGTGATCTACTGCAGTGTCTCGAACAGCCGCCGCATAAGCGCCATCCGCGTCTGCAGTGATGACACTTCGAGGTATTCCTCCAACGTGTGGGCGCCGGCGCCGTTGACGCCGAGTCCATCCAAAGTCGGCACGCGGTTCGCGACAAAGCTTCCGTCACTGCCGCCGCCAGTTGCCGTATCCTCCAGAACGAGGCCGACTTCACCTGCGAGCTGTTTCGCGTGCTCGAAGAGCGCTGCGATTTCCGGCGACTTGGCGTAGGGAGGCCGGTTAATCTGACCGGTGAGGGTCAACGTCACGTCCGGATCGTGTGATTTGAGGCCACGCAAAAACGCTTCGGCCTCTTCCAGGTCGGCCAGCTTGTTGCCGCGGACATCAATACGAGCCGTGCAGTGCTCGGGAACGGTATTGTCGGTTGTGCCGCCGTGAACCTGTCCGATGTTGAAGGTCAGCTGCCGGGCGTAATCCGTAGCATCTTCAATGGTGAGTATGTGGCGCGCGATCTCTCGGATTGCGCTGCGTCCTTCGGCATGCTGCGATCCGGAATGCGCTGGTCGGCCGTGCGCGCTCAATTGATACCGCCCGACGCCGTTGCGCGCCGTCACACATTTTCCGCCGTAGCGGGCCGGCTCCGTTACCAAGCAAAACTTGGCGGTATCTCCGGCGCGCTCGATCAACGCGCGCGATGTCGGGCTTCCCACCTCTTCATCGGAGACGAACAGGAACCGTATCGGGAGTGGCGGCACCTGATTGTCCTGGACGAGGCTTTGGTAAGCGGCAAACCCAAGATAGGCGCCGCCTTTCATGTCGTATATACCGGGACCGTATGCCCGGTCGCCTTCAACGCGAAACGGATTGTCTTCGATCGTCCCGCGGGGATGGACCGTATCGAGATGACTGAGCACCAGAATACCGGGTTCTTCGCCGCCCCATTGCGACTGAACTGAGACATGGTCCGCGAAACCGTCGCGGCCCGGAATGCGCTGAACGCTGGCGCCCGCGTTGCGGAAAAGCCCCTCGACGGAATCCATCATCTGATTGACGCCAGACGCGTCTGCAGTCTGGCTTTCGATTTCCACCCAGGCTTGTATCCCGGACAGAATTTCCTCGTTACTTGCTAGGTTCATGAGGCTCACTGCTTGCTGGTGGATCCAACACAGCCTCCGGCGCGACTTGGCCGGAGGCGAGACCCGATTACTTGTCGCGGAACGGCACGCCGCCGATCTCTCGTCCGCGCATATCCGGTGCAGGCGCCCACGTCTCCGGATCTGCAATCAGATCGGCAAGACACTGCGCCGCGGCTTCCAACAGTTTTTCGCCCTTGTCGGGGTTAGAGCGCGTGGGATCACCGCTGATACCATTGGCTGTAACAGCCGTGAAGCTACGCCAGCGATAGGACGCATTGCCGGCTTTCAGCGCCCCCTTACCTCGCGGGACTGCGATGCCGGCAAGATCGCTGGTGTCAACCAAATCCGGCACCAACGCCATCATCATAGAGGTCTCACCTTCACACGCATGCATCAGGTGGGCCTGATCTTCAAGATGCTGGTTGAACGCCTCGCCGGCCTCCGACGGATAGGTCGTCGCAACGATGGTCGCCCCGGTTTCCGTCGCCAGCCGGTCAGCAGCCACTTGGACTGCCAGCGCGTTTCCACCATGGCTGTTCGAGATCAACACGTCTTGAAAGCCATGCCGCTTGACGCTCGTGATCAGGCAACGCAGCACGGCGACAAACGTGTCGTGATCGAGGATGAGCGTCCCACCATAGGGCATGTGATGCTCGGACAGCCCTGGCCAGATGACCGGCGTCACAAGTGTCGGGCGGGTCGGAAACGCCTTTCGCGCAGCGCGGACCGCGATCTCATGGCCCAGCAAGGAATCCGTCATGACCGGCAAATGCGGTCCGTGCTGCTCCGTGGCAGCCGTTGGGATGATGACGACAGCATTCTGATTGGCCAGAGCGCGCAGCTCGTGCGCCTTGAGCCGTGCCCACTCCACTTCGGACATACGATTTCCTAACCCTGTTTCAGAATTGGATGACCCGCAATTTGATCATCGAATTGCCGGCAGATCTCGAGTCTTTCAGATTGCGCTGGAACCATCCCATACCCGTTTTTTCGGTCTTCCTGGTCAGCCAGCCTTGCTCGGCATCATGCTGTATCTGCGCGGTCAACAAAAGTGGCGCCTGCGCATACCAATCGACCGCGCGCACGGCTTGCGGCATGTGAAGTCTGTCGGTACAGTTGATTACTTCTCAGATTTGCCTCGCACCACACTTGGTTTGTCGATTGGAATTCTCGGGAAGTTGGTATGGCCGAAGACCTCCTGGCCTGTGAAAGCAGGCCGGACGACAGTGCATTTATCAAGCCTGAATATCGTGCCCTGGGTCAGAGCATCTTTGACCAATTGCACGCCATGTCGTTCGATGGCGTCGGCATAAGCCGTGAAACCTATGGGCCCGGCGAGACCGATGCCATGCGCGTTGTCGAGCAGCTTGCCCAGACGCACGGCTTCACGACCTGCTGGGATCAGGCGCAGAACCTTATCATCTCCTACCCCGGCCAAGATCTGTCACGCCCCGTGGTGGCAACCGGTTCGCATCTCGACAGTGTTCCCCAAGGCGGCAATTTTGACGGAGCAGCAGGCGTTATCTCAGGCCTGATGGCGCTGTTGGCGGCCAAAGATCGTGGTCCGCCGCTCCGCAGCATGGAGTTGATCGTTTTGCGCGGCGAAGAAAGCGCGTGGTTCGGCGGCCCCTGCTATTTCGGCTCGCGCGCGATTTTCGGAGAATTGACGGCGTTTGATCTGGCGAGCCAGCATCGCGTAGCCGGGCATACCCTCGAAGAACAGATGGCGCGATGCGATGTTGATCTCGCGCCGATACTTGCGGGTCAACCGCTTCGCAAGGTTACCGATTTTACCAGTTGGATTGAGCTGCACATTGAGCAGGGGCCTGTTCTCATCGCACGCGATAAGCCGGTTGGCGTTGTGACGGGTATTCGCGGCAATGTCCGCCACCGCCGCGTTGTCTGCCGGGGCGAACACGCCCACTCGGGTGCCGTACCACGATGGTTGAGACATGACGCCGTGATGGCGATGGCGGAACTCCTGGTACGGTTGGACGAACATTGGCGTGTCCTGCTCGAATGGGGCGAAGATCTCGTCGTCACGTCGGGTATTGTTGAAACCAACCCGGATGCGCATGCGGTCTCGCGCGTTCCCGGCGAGGTTGTGTTTGCGTTGGAGTTTCGCAGCCAAGATGCGCGAACGTTGTCGAACTTCGCGGCGCTGATCGACAAGGAGTGCGGCGAGATCGGCCGCAAACGCGGCGTGACATTCGAACTCGGCGCGAAGTCGGAAACACGTCCAGCGCGTATGTCGGACGACCTCGTCGATCTGCTCACCACAGCCGCAGCCGACGCCGAGATTCCCTGCGAGATCATGCCGTCCGGTGCGGGTCACGACACGGCGGTGTTCGCAAACGCCGGCGTGCCGTCCTCGATGATTTTTGTCCGCAATCAAAATGGCAGTCACAATCCGCACGAAGCCATGGACCTCGACGACTTCTTTGTCGGCGCCGATCTCCTTGCGCGCGCACTTTGGGCCGCCGCCAACCGCGATGGGGCTTTCGGCACATGACAGCGGAACGGACTGCCGCGCACGAGGCGGCCGAGATCATCCTGCGCCACGGCGCGGTTTACACGCGATCGACCGGAGATCCCTTCTTCTTCTCGTCCGGCTGGGCCAGCCCGATCTTTGTCGACGTCAAGCGGCTGATTTCCTTCCCAGAGGCGCGCAGTCGTTTGCTGCAATTGGCCATCGAGAAAATCGATGCAACGTTCGGCACGGAGCGCTTTGATCTCATTGCCGGCTGCGAGTTGGCCGGCGTACCATTCGCGTCCGCCGTCGCAGACCGCAAGGGGCTGCCACTCGTTGTCGTCTTGAAACAGGGCCGTGGGTTCGGCCGTCTCGCACAGTTTGAAGGGACCTTTGCCCCTGGTAGCCGCACCCTCCTGTTCGACGACCTGACAACGGACGGGCGAACCAAGGTTACGTTTCGTGCCGCTCTGGAAGCCGCTGAAGCCGAAGTGATCGGATCGTTCGTGCTGCTGGACTACGCAATATTTCCTGGAGCGCAACGCTTGACGTGCCTGTTGACCTTAGACCACATCATTCGCGTCGCAGAGGACAACGATCATCTTGACGGTGCCATCCTGGCGGAGATCAAGAACTTTGCCCGCAATGCATCGGCCTGGTCGCGCCGCCACGGTGGCATAAGCGCGCTGACGTCGTGAACCAAACGCATGCATGCATCTACCGAGCAATGTAGCGATCGCGGCGATGGTTGAGCGCCAGAATAACATTCAAGATCGCCACGCCAACAAACGACACGGCCAACAGTTCAGGCGAGATCACATACAGTGCCGCGGCAAAGATCGCTGCATCAATGGCCATCTGGAACCAACCGGCCTGAAACCCGGTCTTGTCCTGGATGTACAGCGCAAGAATGCCGATACCGCCCAGACTTGCGTGATGGCGAAACAGAATAAGCAATCCGACGCCGACTGCGGTGCTGGCAACCACGGCGCAGACAAGCGGATGCGCATTCCCGATCGGCAGGACGTCCGGGGCCCATGGAATGGCAGCAGATAGTGCTGCAACGCACACGAGCGTCCGCCACGTAAAACGCCAACCCATTCGGATCATGGCCAAGCCGTAAAACGGCAAGTTGATAAGAAAGAACACTAGGCCGAACGGCCAGTTCGTCGCGTATGAGATGACCAGAGCCAAGCCCGCCGTCTGCCCGGTAATGAGGCCTTCGTGGATCAGAATGTGCGTGCCGAGCGTTGTGAGGAGAACGCCGCTCGCAAGACCAACCACGTCGTCGGCGACCGTGTGATTGGCAATGGGCGTCTGCTCACGCGGATCCATTCGGGCGTCTTTTGATGTCATTCGCTTGTGTCGTCACGTTGTGACAAGGACCGGCTCAAACGGCCGGCTGGTCGTTGAGATGGCAAGCAGAATGGCGACCGGGCGCAATCTCGCGCAGGGCCGGCGCCTCGACCCGACAACGCTCAAAAGCATGCGGACAGCGCGGGTGGAAATGGCAGCCCGGCGGCGGGTTCAGAGGCGACGGGATTTCACCCTCAATCGGATGAAATGTTCGCTTGCGTTGGTCCAAGCGTGGGATCTCGGCGAGCAGCGCCTGGGCGTACGGGTGGTTCGGCGCTGAGAAAAAGACCTCAGTTGGCCCAGATTCAACGATGCGCCCCAGATACATGATGACGATGCGATCCGAGATATAGCGCACCACGCTCAGGTCGTGGCTGATGAACAGATACGTCAAGTCGAACTGTTCGCGCAGATCCATGAACAGATTAATCACTTGCGCTTGGATGGAAACATCCAACGCCGCGACCGCTTCATCGCAGACCAGAAACTGCGGTTTGACGGCAAGCGCGCGCGCAATGCCAATCCGGCTGCGCTGGCCGCCGGAAAACTGGTGCGGATAGCGGCGCCGATAATCCGGATCCAGCCCGACCCGCTCCAGCGTGTCGGCCACGTATGCAGAGATCTCAGCCTTGGGGACGACGCCATGCACCCGCGGCGCCTCGCCGATAATGTCTTCCACGCGCATGCGCGGATTAAGGGATGCGAACGGATCCTGGAAGATCATTTGAACAGCAAGGCGGTCACGATGGGCATCGCTTCCTGTTGCCGTGGCGCGGTCTCGCCCGTGGACATGAACCGAGCCTTCCGTTGGCTCCAGAAGTCCGGCAATCAGGCGACCAAGCGTGGACTTTCCACATCCGGACTCTCCGACAAGCCCAACGACCTCACCATTCGAAATCGAGAGATTGGCACGATCTACGGCATGGACGGTCTCATCGCGCGCATCAGCGCCCAACACCGCCGCCATGCGGCCGGCCAGGTCCAATCGCTTTACGAAGTTCTTCGTCAGGTCGCGGACTTCGACAATCGGCGTTGCTGCCGCTACCGGCGTCTGAACGTTCATGCGCCAGCCTCCGTTAGAAGTGGATGAACGCAGCGGACGATCCGCCCGTCGACTGGCTTCGTCTCAGCCGGTTCACTATGACATGCTGAGTCAGCGTAAGAGCACCGCGTACGAAATGCGCATCCCTCCGGTAGATTGAGAAGAGACGGGGTCATGCCAGGGATCTGCGTGAGGCGGGTTCCACCAACATTGCGGCTGGGCACCGATCCCAACAATCCTTCGGTGTAGGGATGAACCGGCCGGTCGATGACATCATCTGTCGATCCCGTTTCCACGATCCGTCCGGCGTACATGACTGCGATACGATCTGCCAATGCCGCGACAACGGCGAGATCGTGCGTGATCCAGATCATCGCCGTGCCTGTTTCCCGACAAAGCTGCTGGGCCTCGAACAGGATCTGCGCCTGGATGGTAACATCGAGCGCCGTCGTCGGCTCATCAGCAATAATTAGATCGGGCTTATTGATAAATGCGATCGCGATCGCAACGCGCTGACGCATGCCGCCCGAAAGCTCGTGCGGGTAGGATTTCAGGCGGCGTTCGGGGGAGGGAATTCCAACCTGCTCAAGAGCGGCCCGCGACAGTTCAAGCGCCGTCGCATGGCTGACGTCTTGATGCGCGCGAACCGCCTCGACCATTTGCGTGTCGACTCGCAAGACCGGGTTCAACGTCATCATCGGATCTTGAAAGATCATCGCGATGCGGTTGCCGCGAATGCCGCGCATGGTTTCGTCGTCGAGGTTGGCGAGGTTTTGCCCGTCGTAGAGAATCTCACCGCCAACGACGCGCCCTGGCGGATCAATCAACCCCATGATGGAAAAGCCGGTCACTGATTTGCCGCTGCCCGACTCGCCCACCAGCCCGAGGATTT
Source organism: Pseudomonadota bacterium (assembly GCA_039039985.1). Classification (GTDB taxonomy): domain Bacteria; phylum Pseudomonadota; class Alphaproteobacteria; order Rhizobiales; family Hyphomicrobiaceae; genus JBCBWG01. The sequence continues at coordinate 9,524 of JBCCOV010000040.1, forward strand.
CGCCCGGATTGACATAGAAGCTGACGTTGTTGACGGCTTTGGCAACGCCAACGCGTGTGAAGAAGTGCGTTTCGAGATTGCGGACAGTCAGGGTCGCGGTGTCCGGCGCCTGAGCTGTTGTCATCGGCGCAACCTCGGGTTCAAGACATCCCGCAGCTGATCGCCGACGAGATTAATCGACATGATGGTAAGCAGGAGGGCTACCCCTGGGAACGTGCTGATCCAGTATTTGCCAGACAAGAGGTATTCGTGACCGTTCGCAATCAGAAGCCCCAGTGACGGCTCAGTCTGCGGCAAACCTACGCCGAGAAACGAAAGCGTCGCTTCAAGCGCAATCGCACTCGCTGTCTGCACCGTGGCCACCACAATCAGCGGCGGCATGCAATTCGGCAGAATGTGACGGAACAGAATACGGCTGTGAGACAATCCCAAACATCGTGCCGCTTCGACGTATTCCTTCTGGCGTTCAACGAGCGCTGACCCGCGAACCGTGCGCGCATAATAAGCCCATTGGACAATTACAAGCGCGATGATGATCTTGTCGACGCCCTTACCGAGAACTGCGACCAGCATCAGCGCAATCAACACCGCGGGAAACGACAATTGCAAGTCGACGACCCGCATGATGATCGTCTCAATACGACCTCCAGCGTAGGCGGCGATCAGACCTACGGCGGCACCGATCACCAGAGCCAGGAAGCCGGAGAAGATACCGACAGCCAGTGAAATACGGAGACCGTAGAGAATCGCGGAAAAGAGGTCTCGCCCGGCACCATCCGTTCCGAGCCAAAACGTCATACCCGTCATGCTCTCGCCACCGGGCGGAAGACGGGCGTCCAGCACGTCGACCTGCCCAAGATCATAGGGGTTCTGAGGTGTGATAAAGGGCGCCAACAACGCGAGGGCCACGATGACGGTGAGCACCACCAAAGCAGCGGTGGCGATCGGACTTTCCATAAACTCCGATGCAAACCGCTGAAACGGTGTTTCGACCCGCACACGCTTGACTGCACGTGTTGTTGGCTCTGCAGCGGCCGGAGCAGACCGATCCGTATCGACAGTCGTGCTCATCGGCCGGTCCCTCCCAGACGAACGCGCGGATCAAGTATCGAGTAGAGAATATCGACAACCAGATTGATGAAGACGAAAAAGAGAACGATGATAATCAGATAGGCCACGATGACCGGCCGATCCAATTGCTGGATGGAGTCGATCAAGAGCTTGCCCATGCCGGGCCAGGCGAAGATCGTTTCGGTCACAACGGAAAACGCGATCAAGCTTCCGAACTCGAGCCCCAGAACGGTAACAACCGGGATCATGATGTTCTTCAACAAGTGCAGGCCAATGACCCTGCGCTGAGACAGACCCTTAGCGCGCGCGAACTTGATGTAGTCCATGTGCAGGGCTTCTCGCGTTCCTGCGCGCGTCAGCCGGATCACGAGCGAGATTTTCAGCAGCGCAAGATTGAGCGCTGGCAGAAACACGTAGCGCCAGCCCTCGACGGTAAACAAACTGGATTCGATCCCAAGAAACTCCGCGGTCGGGCCGCGACCGGTGGACGGCAGCCAACCCAACATGACCGCGAAAATCATGATGAGCATCAGGCCGACCCAGAACGTCGGCAACGAGAAGCCGAAAATCGATCCAGCCATAATGGCTTTTGATGAGAACGCCTCAGGCTTCAGGCCGGCCCAAAGCCCGAGCGGGATGCCGAACACGATCGACAGCAGAAGCGCAGAGAACGCGAGTTCCATAGTCGCCGGCATGCGGTCAATAATGAGCGGCAAGGCCGGCGTTCCGAATATGAATGAGCGGCCCAGGTCGCCATTTACAGCGCCGACAATGAACCGCCAGTATTGCTCCCAGACGGGTCGGTCCAATCCAAATGACCGGATAACGGCTTCAATTTCCTCTTGTGACGCATCCGGGCTGATCAGCATGTCGACAGGATCGCCGACAATGTTAACCCCAAAGAACACCACCACAGACATGATCAATACGACGATCGCGCTCTGCATGAGTCGGCGGATCAAAAATGCCGTCACAGTGTTATCTCCCTGTCGTCCCGTTCATGACCGGGCGGAGGTGTGAGACGCCAAAGCGGTTCTGCCTAAGACGGAAATTATGAGACAAGCGCGGCCGCAAGGTCATTACGGCCGCGCTTGTCTGGTGTTCGTCGGTCGTCACGTCGCAGCCGCGGAGGCCAACAACGTGACAACGGGCGCGGCTCTATTCGACCATCATTGCAGTGGTGCGCTCGTCCGTGCGCGCCCGGTAGCTCAGGCCCTTCTTGGCGCCCCACGTGTTGACCTGATAGTGCAACGGAATGATGCCACCATCCTTGATCGCAACTTCGGTTGCTTTCGCCAGTAGGTCCTGCCGCTTAGCGTCATCAACGGTCGACAGTGCCTCTTCAAGCAGCTTGTCAACTTCCGGGTTGGAATAGCGTCCCCGGTTGGAGGCGCCAAAGCCGCGCGACCTGTCGTACGTGTGAAGCAGCGACTTCAACGGGGACGAGGCCTCGCCGCTGCCGGCACCCCAGCCGACGAGAATGAAGCTGAACTCTGGCGTATTGTCAGGGCCGCCGCGAGATGCACGCTTAAAGTAGACCGACCGTGTCATCGTCTCGACTTTCATCTTGAGACCAAGACGTGTCAGCATCTGACCAATCGCTTCAGCGATCTTCGCATCGTTGATGTAGCGGTCGTTCGGGCCGTGCAGCGTGAGCTGGAAGCCCTTCTCGTGACCGGCCTCTTTCAACAATGCCTTAGCACCAGCCAGGTCGTAGGCGACCGGCTTGAGGTTCGGAGAGACGCCGAAGAACCCTTCCGGCAGAAGTTGCCCGGCCGGGATCGCAATGCCTTCCATGACCCGGTCAACGATTGCCTTGCGGTTGATGGCTTTCGAAATCGCCATTCGAACCTTTGCGTTCTTCAGCGGGTTCTTGATTGCGCCGCCGTCAGCCGACTTCACGAACGGTGAATCGTCCCGGTCATGATCCAAGTGAAGATAGATCACGCGGTTCGAAATGCCGCTCGACAACTGCAGGTTCGGGTCCTTCTTCAGCCGCTCGATATCCGTCGTCGGCACACCCTCGATGACGTCAACATCACCCGCCAGCAACGCGGAAACTCGCGACGGGCCGGATTTGATCGGCTTCAGCGTGACCTTGTCCCACTTCGGCTTTCCGCCCCAGTAGTTCTCGTTCGCTTGCAGCACGATCCGGTCGCCTGGAACGTACTCAACAAACTTGAACGGGCCGGTACCAATCGCAGCCTTGCCGGAATTATAGTCAGCGGTGGTGGCGCCTTCACCATGCTTCTTCGAAACAATGCCGAATGTGGTGAGGTCCGTCACCATGAGCGGATAGGGCTTGGCGGTTTTGATATGGACCGTCAGATCGTCGATTTTTACGGCGGTTTTGCCCTTGGTATACGTTCCAAAGCCGGATGGGCTGTTCGGCACGTTGCCGGCACGGTTGAACGTGAAGACAACATCATCCGCGGTAAACGGCGAACCGTCGTGCCACTTGACGTTCGGGCGGAGCTTGAACTCCCAAGTCAGATCGTCGATGGTCTTCCAGGACACCGCAAGACCCGGCGTGACCTGTTGTTTCTCATCGAAAATCACGAGCGCGTCGAACATATGCATAGCCAGCGCGCTGTTCGGCGTCAGGTTATGAAAATGCGGATCAATCGATGTCGGCTCGGATGCGAGACCAATCGTGAGATCTTTCGCTTGAGCGGTGACTGGTGCGACAGCCAGCATCGCGGACGCGATAACGGCGGTTGCTATCCTACTACGTGAAAACAAGATGCCTCTTCCCTGTTTTGCGAGCGGTTGTATCGCCTCTAGGCTGGGACAATGCTCAACGGTAACTGCGGCTACCGGGAACGAATTGCCCGTCATTGCCGGGATCGCAGGTGAATTAGACCTAGCGGCTCAGACGCTAACACGCCGAAGCGGCACTGCAAGCCTGATTCTGCAACGAAAGTGCCCATCAGCCAGGCAGCTGGTGACGTTGTTGAGCATTTATGCACTGCTTGACTTGGTAAACATCACCGGCAGCCGTCGCACCGCCGACGGCTCGACGATCACAAGCCCGAGACCTGCATTCTTCTGACTGCACAGAAGCAATGCCGACAAAGGCTGCCGCCGTGTTGGACGTTCAGACCTTTGCTTGTGCTTGGATTTCAGGCCGCTGCCGGGCGGGGTACAATTGGTGGTTGTACCTCCTTCGACATCGAGCACTCGTAAGGGGAATCGCTCAAGAACTGGCGGTGTGCACTGTTTGCCTTGCCAAGCGTCACCTCATCAATGAACAAGTCTCGCGCCGTCGCCGCCATCACTTTGGCCGCATGAACCATGCCTTTATGCGCGATCGGTGTCTTGCCATGCGCCGTCAGCTGCCAGCTATGAAACGGCGTCCCGACGGCGCACGTCGCCACTCGCGCCTGAACGGTCGGCACAGCCCAGCTGACGTCACCAACGTCCGTCGAACCCTCACCACCGTCGGTGTCGCGATCCAGCGGCGCGATAAAGTCGCAAAGGGCAAGATTACGGTTCGGCGGCATTCCAATCCGGCGAAACGTGACCGCAATATCCTGCTCGGTCAGCGTCTTGCGGATCTCCTCTGCAAACTGGTGATCGGCCTCATCAAAACGCGGCGCTCCCAGGCGCTCCAGATTCGCCTGCATGACCTCTTCAAGAGGGCGATTGCCCACCAGATTCGATACCGCCGAGACCATCTTCTCCTCGACGCGCGTCTCCGTCATCAGCGCCGCGCCCTCTGCGATTTTGCGGACCCTCGCGATCATGGACCGCAACTCCGCTAGATTTCGCGCCCGCACGAGCTGTCGAACGGTTGCACGTGACTGAACGACGTTTGGGGCAACGCCACCGGCATCGAGATACGCATAGTGGACGCGCGCCTCGTCTGGCATATGCTCGCGCATGTAATTAACGCCGACATTCATCAGTTCCACGGCATCCAACGCGCTGCGCCCGAGTTCCGGCGCTCCCGCTGCGTGCGCAGCGCGCCCATGAAACGTGAAGTCTATCCTGGCATTGGCGAGCGACTTGGCGGCGTTGACACCCGTGAACGTGGCCGGATGCCAAGAGATTGCGGCATCCACATCATCGAACAGTCCGGCACGCACCATAAAAGCCTTGGCGGCGCCCCCTTCCTCCGCAGGACATCCGTAATAGCGAACGCGACCTTTAAGGCCATGTTCTGCGAGGTAACTTTTGACCGCAGCTGCAGCCATAAGCGCTGCACTGCCGAGCAGGTTGTGACCACAGCCATGGCCTGGGCCACCGGATTCGACTGGCGCGTGATGTGCGACACCGGACTGCTGTCCGAGCCCAGGCAGCGCGTCAAACTCGCCCAGGATTGCGATGACGGGACCGTCGTCACCCGCTTCGCCGACCACGGCCGTGGGAATTCCGGCGACATTCCGCGTGACGGTGAACCCCTCACGCTCAAGCATCTCCGTGTGCGCCTCGACGGACTGATACTCGGTGTAGGCGATCTCAGGCGTGTCGAACACACGATCTGACAGCGCGACGTAGTCGGGCCCGCGTGCATCAACAAGGTCCCAGATTTGGTCCGAGTTCTTTTCGTTGCTCATGGAAGTCCTCGAGTTTTGAGATGTGTCAGCGCGGAAACATTTTTGGATCGACTGCGCGGTCGATTGCAGATTTGCCCAGAATTGCGAGGTCGACAATACGCAACAGGCGGCGTTGGGCCGATTGAAAGATCAACCTGTAACATGCGACGCCTGAGTGCCGGCTTGCAGACGGCGCAGTCCTATCGTGAACTGGTCGCCTTGAACAACAAACAGGACCGGTGAGATGAGCGGACCCAGAATTGGCTTGTGCGGCGTCATTCTTGAAAGCAACAGAGCGTCACCCGTTGCCAAACGCGCTGACTTTGAAAGCCTCTATATTCTTGAAGGCGAACCGATAACCGAGGCGGCGCGCGCACCAACATCCGTTATCGCACCGGAAATGTCGGCGTTCGTCCAGATGATGGATGCAATCGGCCCATGGACGCCAGTTCCGTTGGTGTTCGCGGGATGTCATCCTCACGGGCCAATCGATGGCGCGCTTATGAAGGAGTTCATCGCCGGAACGATTGCCGGAATTCGCTCTGCCGGCCATTTGGACGCTGTCTTCGTCGCCAATCATGGTGCAATGGTCGCAACGGACAGCCACGATCCGGATGGCGATCTGATTGCCGCCGTGCGCCAGGAGGTCGGGCCTGACACGCCAATTGTCGTAACGCTCGACCTGCACGCAAACATCTCGGACCAGATGGCAACCGCCGCCGACATGATTGTCGGGTATCGCACCAATCCGCACGTCGACATGATTGAGCGCGGCGAAGAGGCAGCGTCTGCCATGCGCATGATTCTTGCCGGCCGCGCCCGTCCACAAATGCATGTCTTGCGGTTGCCGCTTACGCCGCCGTCGGTGACCCTGCTGACCGCCGACGCGCCCTACGGCACGCTGATCGATCTCGGGCAACGCCGCCAGGCCGAACATGCCGGAGCGATCCTCAATGTTTCTATCTTCGGCGGCTTTGTATTCTCGGACACGCCGGACAACGGTCTCGCCATTGTCGTGACGGCCCGCGATGACCGCGCCACGGCGACCGCGCTCGCAAACGAACTCGCGGCAATCTGTTGGGAACAAAGAACCCAGTTCACGCGAACATTGATGCCCGTCGCCCGAGCCGTTGAGCTTGCGGGATTGACCAACCGAGAGCCCGTTATCTTCTCGGACTCCGGCGATAACCCAGGCGGCGGCGGGACTGGGCGCACGACCGAGCTCCTGGAAGCCTTGCTCGCCGCAGAACCCGACGGTGTCCTCTACGGCAGCTACTATGACCCGCCGCTCGCCGAAGCTGCTCATGCGGCTGGCCAAGGCCAGCGTTTTACAGCCCATTTCAACACACTGCCCGGCACGACATATGACCGACCGATCACCTGTGAAGCCGAGGTCATCGGCTTGCATGACGGCAATGTAACGGGCCGGCTCGGTCTGTTTGCCGGCCGCGCCATGACGCTCGGACCGTCCGCGGCACTGCGCATCGGAGGCATCATCGTCATCGTGATTTCCGATCGCACCCAGACGGCTGACCCGATGTTCTTCGAAATGTTCGGCCTCGACATCGCGGACGCCCGCACCGTCGTGGTCAAGTCACGCGGCCATTTCCGGGCCGGTTTCCGACCGTGGTTCCTGCCCGAACGCGTGTTCGAAGTCGATACCGAGGGTCTCACGTCACCCGTGCTTGAGCGGCGGCAGTGGCAGTACCTGCCGCGACCGGTCTACCCGCTCGACGAGGACGCGGCCTGGACCGCTTGAAATCAAGGCCGGCAGGACGGCAAAAACCCGCACATCAAAAGCGTGAGGGCACATACATATCCGCTGGCAGCTCGGCCCGGACATAGTCCGGGGCGCGATCCCGCGATGGGAGCGAGACAGGTTCGCGAGGCATGTCCTGGTACGGGATCTGCTCTAGAAGATGCGCAATACAATTAAGGCGCGCGCGCTTTTTGTCGTCGCCCTCAACGATCCACCAACGGGCTTCCGGGATATTGGTGCGGCCCAGCATTTCCTCTTTCGCCTTTGTGTACTCTTCCCAGCGCTTGCGGCTTTGTAGATCCATCGGCGAGAGCTACCACTGCTTCATAGGATCACGATTGCGCATCTCGAAGCGGAGCTGCTGCTGCTCATCTGAGATGGAAAACCAGTACTTGATCAGGGTGATTCCGGAGCCGACCAGCATCTTCTCGAACTCCGGAACGGTCCGAAAGAACTCCTCGACTTCCGCGTCGCTGGCGAAGCCCATCACCCGCTCGACGCCCGCGCGATTGTACCAAGACCGATCAAACAGGACGATTTCTCCGCCTGCAGGCAGATGCGGTACATAACGCTGGAAATACCATTGCGTCTTCTCGCGGTCGCTTGGCGCAGGAAGTGCGACCACGCGGCAAACGCGCGGATTGAGACGTTGCGTGATGCGCTTGATGGCACCACCCTTGCCGGCTGCATCGCGCCCTTCAAAGAGGACGACGACTTTCAGCTTCTGCTTGGACACCCAGTCCTGCAGCTTGATCAGCTCGCTTTGGAGACGAAACAGCTCCTTGAAGTAGGATTGGCGCCCACCCGGATCTGTTTCGCCGGAATCGGTCTGATCCAGCAGCAGAGCTTGGAGACGGTCATCATCCATCTCCATTTCAAGCTCTTCATCAAAGCTATCGGCCATTTCGGCCTCGATCAGGCGGGCAATCGCGTCCTTATCCAGCTCGGTCATTTCGCACTCCCGACACGGCCCCAAGCGTCCCTTATCGAGATCACCTACCAGCGCGGACGGGCAAAGTCGTCAAGTCAAAACGCTAAGACAAAGCGGTCAGACGGGAACGTTAGGCGGGGACGCCAACCGTTGCGACGTAGTACCCGACAATTGCGAAACCGATCACAGCTGACACGATTATCACGCGAGTCCAAGTCCGGATCCGGCGTGTGAGATCACGGGTCAGCTCTCGATTATCAACCCCGGCTTCCTTCGGGTTGGGACCGACCAGAGCCTTGATGTAGCGCTCCATAACTCGCCTCCAGATGACACATCATGTCTCGTGTGCCAGCTTAGTGGAGCGGGTCGGTTCACGAAACCGCGCCGATACGCGCGCTTCGCTGATCAAGGCGTCGCAGCGACGCGGCCGGTTTCCCAACCAATCAGGGCGCGCTTGCGCGTCAAACCCCAATGATATCCGCCAAGGGACCCATCCGTGCGCACCACCCGATGGCATGGGACGACGAACGAAATCGGATTGCGCCCCACGGCGCTGCCGACCGCACGCGCTGCAGTAGGCTGGCCGAGATGACGTGCGATGTCGGAGTAGCTTACCGCGCGCCCCATCGGGATTCTCAAAAGCGTCTCCCACACGCGCACCTCGAAATCTGTTCCGATCAGAATGAGGCGCACCGGTTGCTCAGGAGTCCAACGCTCTGTCTGAAAAATCTGCCGAGCATGGCTCTCAGTGGCCTCGGGACAGGCTTCGAATACCGCATTGGGCCAGCGACGGCGCATGTCATCTAGCGTCTCCGTACGGCCGTGCTGCTGGTCTTCGTTGACGAATGCGAGTCCCGACACGCCCCGATCGGTCGCGAGCAGCAAGGCCTCGCCAAACGGCGTGTCGTGGAAGCCGTACCGCATTGTGAGACCAGCGCCGCGACGCTTATAGTCGCCCGGCGTCATCGCCTCGTGATCGACGAACAAATCGTGCAGCCGCCCGCTCCCGGAAAGGCCGACGTCCAGGGCGCAATCCAGCACGCTGGCCGAGTCCGAGAGCAATGTGCGTGCGTGATCGATGGTGATGGCCTGCAGGAATTCCTTTGGCGAAAGGCCGCACCACCGCTTGAACAGCTTCTGGCAGTGGGTTGGGCTGAGACCCAGGTGATCTGCGAGAGCTTCAAGCTCAGGGTGATCGGTCCAGTGCTCGGTGAGGAAACGAATGGCCTTTCGGACCAGATCGTAGTCTGAGGCGCGCATACGTGTACCTTGCTGGGCGACATTTGGGCTGTAAGCACTGTCAAGCATCGCAATCCCTCGAAGGATCGTTGAGTCTTTGGCCATCACACTAGTCACTTGTCGATGTATTGCGACCCGAAACCTGCGCAAGCATTGTGCATTTCACCGCGTGCGCCTCGCTTTCCAACAGGTTCGTCACGCACGTGAAACTAGGGCCTGCAGGACGCGGCTGATTGCGATAGAGTTGGCGTAAGCCGCCAAGTGTGGTTGTCTAGGACACACTCGGCGTTTGCCGACCCCCAAAACCCAAAAAACAGCGAGACATTCAGATGCGTTATGAGGCGCCCGAGACGCTTGATGCGGCCGTGGCACTGCTCGCCAGTGCGGGCGAGGAAACGAAGGTGCTGGCCGGCGGAACCGATTTGCTGGTCCAACTTCGGACTGATTTGATTGCCCCGACGCTGGTCGTGGACATCAAGAACATAGATGAAACACGGATAATTATCGAAACCGCGGGTGGCTTCCGCGTCGGCGCGGCCGTCAGCGGCGCGGAGCTGGCTGAGCACGCAAGCCTGTCGTCTATCTGGCCCGGACTGGTCGAAGCCGTGAGCCTGATCGGATCAACGCAAATCCAGGGGCGTGCGTCACTCGGCGGGAACCTGTGCAACGGCTCACCAGCCGCAGACAGCGTTCCGGCGATGATCGCGGCCGGAGCTGTTGCGAACGTTGCCGGGCCGAACGGGCGGCGCGAGATCCCGGTTGAAGACGTGATTCTGGCGCCGCGCAAATTGTCTCTGACGCCAGGGGAGTTTGTGGTATCATTCCAGTTGCCGGCGCGCCCAGCCCGAGCGGCGGACGCCTACCAGCGCTTTATCCCCCGCACGGAAATGGACATCGCGGTTGTTGGTGCAGGCGTAAGCTTGGCACGTGACGAAGCGGGGAAGATTACGGATGCCCGGGTCAGCCTCGGCGCCGTCGCGTCTCGCCCCCTCCTCGTCATAGACGCCGCAGATGCCATCATCGGCACCACACTGGATGCGGCTGCGCTAACGGCACTCGATGCGGCGTGTCAAGCAGCATGCCAGCCGATCGATGACAAGCGCGGCACGATTGATTTCCGAACCGAAGTCGCCGGCGTGTTGGCGCGCCGTACGGCTGAAATTGCTTACAAACGCGCAGGAGCCTGAGTGTCATGAAGCACCATATCCAAATCAGCCTGAATGGCGACCCTGTCGAAGTGCTGGTTGAGCCGTCTCAAACGCTGCTCGACGTTCTCCGCGACGAACTCGGATTAACGGGCACGAAAGAAGGTTGCGGCACCGGTGATTGCGGCGCCTGCTCCGTCATGGTCGACAATCGCCTGGTTTGCGGGTGTCTGGTCCTTGGGCCGGAAGTCGCCGGAAAATCGGTGGAGACGATCGAGGGCATGGCCGAAGGCGAAGTGCTACACCCGCTTCAACGCCACTTCCTCGAGCATGCAGCTTTGCAATGTGGAATCTGCACACCTGGCTTCCTTGTGGCGGCCAAGGCGCTCCTCGCCCACAACCCTGACCCGACCGAAACCGAAGTTCGGTACTGGCTCGCCGGTAATCTGTGTCGCTGTACCGGCTACGACAAGATCATTCGTGCGGTCATGGATGCCGCCGCCGAAATGCGCCAGGCCCCAAATGCGCGGGCCGAACTCAAAGATCAACTCCAACACGCGGGAGCCTGAACCATGCAGGAAAAAATCGGAAATCCGCCTGTCGAGCAGGAGTTCAAATGGGTCGGTACCCGCCAGGTGCGACCCGACGGCATCGACAAGGTCACGGGCCGCGCAAAGTTCGGCGCGGACTACAATCTTCCCGGCCAGCTGACCGGCGCCGTCCTGCGTTCGCCACACCCTCACGCCCGGATCGTGTCGATCGACACGTCGCAAGCGGCCGCATTGCAAGGCGTCAAGGCGATTGTGACGCGGGACGATTTCAACGACCAGGACTCGGAGTTTGTACCGGCAGGTGAAATGCTGGTGAACTATCGCGATGTCGTGCGCAATGTCATGGCGCGCGAGAAGGTGCTGTATGAAGGCCATGCCGTTGCAGCCGTGGCGGCGACGTCGCCAATCATCGCCAAACGCGCTCTGAAACTGATCAACGTCGAGTACGAAATCCTGCCGCACGTGATCGACGTTCTGGACGCGATCAAGCCCGACGCACCTTTGCTGCATGACGACATGATCACCACCGGTGTCGAACCGGCACCAACGACACCATCGAACATTGCAAAAAAAGTTGAGTTCACGCTTGGCGACAGCGGCGCGGCGTTTGCCAAAGCCGATGTCGTCGTCGAGCGGGCGTTCGACACAAAACCGGTTCACCAGGGCTACATCGAGCCGCACGCCTGCCTGGCCGATGTATCCGAAGACGGCGCAGCAGAGCTGTGGGTGTGCACCCAAGGCCACTGGATCGTACGCGCGCACTGCGCCCGCTTGCTTGGCTGGGATGTATCCAAGATCAAAGTCAATGCGTCCGAGATCGGCGGCGGCTTTGGCGGCAAGACGGTAGTGTACCTTGAGCCGCTTGCGCTGGCCTTGTCGAAGAAGTCCGGCAAGCCAGTCAAAATGGTCATGAGCCGCGAAGATGTCTTCAAAGCTTCAGGGCCAACGTCAGGTGCGCACATTCGCGTGAAAATGGGCGCAACAAAAGACGGGCGGATCGTCGCCGCGGAAACAGAACTCTTCTACCAAGCCGGTGCGTTCCAGGGATCTCCCGTCGGGCCGGGCGCCATGTGTGCATTCGCGCCTTATGATCTCGAGCACGTGAAATCGGTCGGCTACGACGTTGTCTCCAACCGGTCGAAAGTTGCGGCGTATCGTGCCCCTGGCGGTCCGATTTCCGAGTACGCGGTTGAAAGCGTCGTCGACGAGCTTGCGCGTGAGATCGGCATGGACCCGATCGATTTCCGACTCAAGAACGCCGCCAAGGAGGGCACCAAAGCCGCATACGGTCCACAGTTCGGGCCGATCGGCCTCATCGAGACACTTGAAGCCGCAAAAAACAGCGATCACTGGAAAGCGCCGCTCGGGCCGAACCAAGGTCGTGGCGTGGCGTCCGGTTTCTGGTTCAACATCGGAGGTGAGACATCCGTCACGCTGAACCTAAACGAAGACGGCACGCTGACCTTGATGGCGGGCACGCCGGATATCGGTGGATTGCGCGCGTCGCTCTGCCTGATGGCCGCGGAAGAACTAGGCATCGACTACCCCAAGATCCGCCCGATCATCGCGGACACGGCATCGCTCGGCTACAACTTCCTGACAGGCGGTAGCCGTGCGACGTTCTCCAGCGGTATGGCAACCGTTGAGGCGGCCCAGCAAATCAAGACGGAAGCCTGTCGTCGTGCGGCGCAGCTTTGGGACGTTCCTGAAGAAGCGGTGCTCTACGAGGATGGCTACGTGCGTCCGGCCGGCGATAACGCCGGACCGCAAGACCCGATGCACATCAGCGAGATCGCACGCATGGCCGGTAAAACCGGTGGCCCGATCACCGGCGTCGCAAAGATCAACGCACAGGGTGCCGCACCCAGCTTCGGCACGCAGATTGCCGATGTTGAAATCGATCCGGAAACGGGTCGGGCAACGGTCACACGCTATACGGTGATTCAAGATGCGGGCCGCGCGATTCACCCGGACTACGTCGAGGGGCAGTTTCAAGGCGGTGCCGCGCAGGGCATCGGCTGGGCGCTCAACGAGGAGTACATCTACGGTGATGACGGCAAACTGGAGAATCCCGGTTTCCTCGACTATCGGATTCCGGTCGCGTCTGACTTGCCGATGATTGATACGATCATTGTTGAAGTGCCGAATCCGCGTCACCCCTACGGCGTGCGTGGCATTGGCGAAACGCCGATCGTGCCACCAATGGCGACTGTGGCGAACGCCGTTCGGGATGCCACTGGGCTGCGATTTACGGAGTTGCCGATGTCACCACCGCGCGTCCTGAAAGCCATCAACGAGGCGCGCGCAGCAGGTGATACAAACCTGAAGGTCTAGGTGAGGTGTTTGAGGCGACAGGGGCGAACGTGGCAGCGATCATGCTCGCCCCTTTTTACGTGGAGCGCATCAAGATGGCGAAGGTCACCCTTGTCGGCAATCTCAAGCAATACACGGGCGGCGTCACCGAGCTTTCCGTCGACGCCGCCAACGTCCGCCAACTGTTTCGGCTCCTGTCGAAGCGGTTTCCAGAGCTCGAACCCCACCTCGAAAGCCTGGCCGTCGCGATTGACGGACAGATTTATCAGGACGCGCTGCTTGAGCCGATTTCGCCCGACAGCGACGTACATGTGCTGCCGCAGATTGCAGGTGGCTAGTGTCACCAGCTGATTAATCGCTCCCGCTGCGCCGTGGCACTCACAAGTAAACATCGACTGTTGCTTGCGGACCGTCAGCGCCATCGGTGAAAACCATGCCGACCGCCTTGCGTTGGCTTGGTGTCATGTTCTGATAGAGCCAGTCGCGCGCGTTCTGGCGATGACCGGCAATGTAGAACTGAGTCGTCAGTTCCTGCCGGCCATGAAATACCTTGACATGAATGTGGGGCGTTCGCCCTGGATAGGGTACCGGCTTGATTGTGCGGAACGCGTAACCGCCGTCGGAGCCGGTGACGACGTGACCAAAACCCTGAAATCCGGGGTCGCGCGGTGCGCGCCGACGGTCGCCGGTGTGAAGATAACGGCCAGTCGCGTCACATTGCCAGATTTCAACACGGGCGCCGGTGACCGGCTTTCCACTTCGGTCAAAGACCCGTCCCTTGAGAATGACAACCTCTCCGCCGGCTTCTTTGACTTTGCCCGAGATCTTCACGAGATCGTTGTCCGCATCCGCAAAGCGCATTTTCGGCGTGGGATAGAACGGGCCCTCCGTTGCAAATGGCGTTCGCTTGGCAAATGCGCGCGTCGGCATCAGGGCGGCGATGGGTGTGAATGCCAGACCTTTCAATGCCACTCGGCGCGTCGCCCGCTTTGCTGCAGGGTTGTTGCTATGCGTTCTGACCATGGGTTCCTCCACGCTTTTGTCGCCTCTCATACCCAGGTGAAAGTGGGCGCGCGGGTGGTTGGCTCCAATAGGGGCGTCGGGGGCGCCCGACGGCTCACGACGAGGGACTGGGCACCATTCGCATTGATCCGTAGCAACGACTCGCGCGACGCAATGCGGCAAACATGGGGATGGCAGCTTCCTGCGGAGCGACGCAAATGCTGACAAGGCGAACTGTCATCATCGGAGCCGGCGCCGTCACGGCTGGCATACTGGGGGGCTGGGCGGCGTGGCCGGGCAGCGATCCACGTTACGCTGCAATTGGCGCTGAGAACCGACGATCTTTGTCGGCGTGGCCGGAAGATGTTCGCCTAAGAACGCTGGAGATCGTCCGTTACGCGACACTGGCAGCCAACAGCCACAATACACAGCCCTGGTTGTTCGAAGCCGATGCTGAGTCATTACACATCAGACCCGACCTGGCCCGCAGATGCCCGGTTGTCGACCCGGAAGACCGACATGTTGTTGCGTCACTCGGATGCGCGACCGAGAATCTCGTGCTTGCCGCCGCAGCTGCAGGGTGGCACGCAGATGTTCAGCTCCAACCGGCCGCACGACGCGTTTCGACGACGTTCTCCCGGCAGCAACCGCGCCAGAGTTCCGCGTACATAGCGATCCCCAAACGCCAGACCACACGGACCGTGTTTGATCCGACACCCCTATCGCTCGACGAACTTCATGCTCTTGAGGCTGCCGCGACTGTGCCTGGTGTCCGTGCCCGTTTCCTGACGGCACGCACAGATCTCCATCGCCTTAAGGCATTCGTCATTGCCGGGAACACCACGCAATGCCAGGATCCAGCATTCGTCGTCGAATTGCGAGATTGGATCCGCTTCAACCAATCCCACGCCGCCAACACCACCGACGGACTTTACTCAGGCTCGACCGGGAATCCGGCTTTGCCCCGCTGGCTCGGGCGGGCGATCTTTTCCCACGTGTTTACCGCCGACACCGAAAATCCGAAGTACGAAGCCCAAATCGACGGATCGGCCGGCGCCGTGGTCCTCTACGCTGAACAGGATCGGCCTGAAAGCTGGTTCAATGTCGGCCGCGCCAGCCAACGGTTCCAGCTGGAAGCCACGGCCCGTGACGTTCGGAGCAGTTTCATCAATCAGCCCGTCGAGGTGGCGCACGTTCGCAACGATTTTGCACGTTGGCTCGGTGACGGATTGCGTCCCGCACTTGTACTGCGATTTGGCCGCGGCGAACTGATGCCGCCGTCGCTCCGGCGACCGGTTGCGCACGTCCTGCGTTGGACATGATGGTTGGTTCCAAGAGGTGTGCGCCATCGTCCTCCGCGCACCGCTAACCAAACATCCCATTTATCCCCGACCCGGATCGGTCTGCGATCATTGGCGACATCTGCAAACCAATGACGAGATCGACACGATGGAAAAAAAGCTGGCCGACCCGAGATGCCGCAGACTCCGTGACGAATATAATGAGCTCGTGCAACAGTCTATCTTAGCCGACGTTAAGATGCGCGAGAAAATCGCAGAACTTCGACGAAAGAAAAGACGACTAGACGAACTTCGCGATAAGCTTGGTAAAAGCCGGGACGCACACGAGCGGTCAGAGATTGAACACAAAATAACAGTCGCTAAACACATGATGCCGGTATGGGAGACTGAGATAGAAGACTTGAAGAGCGAAATTGCACTCAGCAATAGGCATCAGGACATGATAGAAGCAGATTATCGGAGCCTAGGTTGTCACGAGTACTTCCCGCTTGAGTTCTAAGTTCCTCGACCCCTCATGATTCTTCAAGTCTGGGCCGCACGGGGGCCAGGACAACGCCAGAGGCCGATTCCGGCCTCTCGGTAGCCGCTATACCGAATCGCTGCGTCGATCTCCGCTCGGCGATAAATGTCGAGTTGCGGTGCGACCGCCTGCAACCGCTTGCCGATCATCTTTGACTCAACTCTTAGTTCGCGCGCCAATTTCAAAACATAATACTCCAACTCCGGGCCGAGTTGCAGCATGCGGCCACTGGCAGCGAATTCGATAATATCGCCTAGCGCCGGCCGATATTCATAACAAACAGCCAACCACAATAGCAGTCGTAAATTCGCATTTCGATTTAACTCTGCATTCCAGTAATAGTGCCGGTCCAGAAGCGGGTTCGGCGGATACTTCTGTTCCGAGGGCGCCAGCCAGTATGGATAAAAATCACGGTCTTTGTTGTCGAGTATTCTTTGTTGGCTCGCAATTGTCTCCAGGTAGCTGCAGCGTTGCAACCCGCGGGATTGTATAATCCCTAAGTCTGTCATAAATATTTTTCCGACAACCTCGTTCATGAATGCGGCAGCCAAGTTTGGAAACCGTTTCAGAAACAAGCGCTTGGTGTAAGCGAGTACCTCCTTACACCGGCCGGTGCGTTGCAGGATCAGATAGTTTGCCTCTTCATGTGCCGGAACGACATCCCAAGCGAATGCCTTTATATAAGGATACCACGGGCTGGCCGGCCTCCGCCATCCTAGGCCCGTGCGGACGTCGTTCGCATAGAGGTCGAGCGCGCGCAGAAACGCGGCACTTGAGTGAGTCGTCTCTTGGCTTCGCGCCGGCGCCACAACGAGAATCGCCAAGGCGAAGACAAACAGCGCAATACTCATTATTCGCATACGACACCACGTACTCGAAGCCACGTACTTTCGTGAGATCTGCAGCGAGCGCATTTGCTGCGAACCACGCAACCGTCATTTATGTGATGATTATATTGTGCCTGCTTTGCGACGACGAGTTCAATGTTATATGCGAAGGCTTTTGCATATCAGGGCAAGGTTGCAGCGTCTTAATGCATAGACATGCCGCACGCGATCTCGCCTGTCGCGGCAAGCACAGATTGGCCACGTTACATTTTGCCTAAGTACGGTCTGCCCGTGGTCCACGACAATGCCAGAGACCGAGTTTGGCGTCTTGGTAAGAGCCATACCGAACGGCTGCGTCGATCTCCACGCGGCGTGCGCTATCAATGCCGGATGCGACCGTGTGCAGCCTCTTCCTAATCAGTTTTGAAGGGACTTGTAATTCTCGCGCCAATTTCAGAATATAGTATTCCAACTCTGGCCCGAGTCGCAGCATCCGACCTCGCGACGCGAGTCGAATAACGTCCTGCAGCGCCGGCTCATACTCATTGCAAACCGCTGACCGGAGTAAAGACCAGAGTGCCGAATTTCGCCAACCTTGGTCGCGGCTCCACTTATGTTTGTCTCTAAACGGTTCTGACGACTCTACGAGTTTAGACCGCGTGACTGTAAAAGGCTCTATGGCGTGATCCTGGTCGTTAAGCTTATTTTGAGCTCTGTTGATCGATTTCAAATTCGAGCAACGAAAATAGCCACGAGACTTCATAAAACCGTAACTTCCTACAAATATTTCCGCAACAGCTTCGTTCATGAAAGCAACGGCCAGATTTGGAAACCGCGCGAGAAATAGCTGCTTAGTGTAAGCAAGCACCTCCTTACACCGACCGGTGCGTTGCAAGATGAGATAGTTTGCCTCTTCATGTGCCGGAACGACATCCCAAGCGAATGCCTTTATATAGGGGTGCCACGGGCTCGTCGGCTTGGTCCAATCGAGGATTGTCTCGATGCGATTTGCATAAAGGTCGAGCGAGCGAAGAAACTCAGCGCCTGACTGCGTCGTGCCATAGCTCCGCGCGGGCGAGGCGGCGAGCATCAACAGACAAGCGAATGACAACGCAAGACTCGTTCGCATACGGCGCAGCTCTTCTGAACTAAGTCCGCAGCGATCGGAATTGCTGCAGATTACTCAACCGTCAGCTAGGTGATAATCATATTGCGCCCATTTTGCGACGGCGAGTTCAATGTCACACAAGAGCGCTTGTACGTAACGGGGCAGTGCAGGTCGCAACCTGAAACGCGAGCCGGTGTTTTGATGAGAATGCGTCTACTGTTGGCCGCTGTCCGGCTTCGCAACAAGACCCCGGGCTATGCGAAATCCGAAGATCGGGAGTCTCTCATCAGGTTTATTCCAGTCCCGATAGGACGACGTAAAGTATTCCTCGCCGTGTCCCCAAGCACCACCGCGAAGTACACGCCTACAGTCCGTCGTTTCAGGAGCTTTGGAGCCGTCAGTGGGCGCCCTGGCGTACGATTCGGCATAGCAATCCTGCACCCATTCTTTGAGATTGCCGTGCATGTCGTATAGGCCAAAGGCATTCGGGGGAAAGGACCCGACCTTGTCAGTCCCGTGAAGCCGGAAGCTGGTCTTTGTTTTATCGAACGCGTTGCCCCAAGGGTAGTTTGTATGCGGCGCAGCGCTGCTGGTTACGCCGCGGGCCGCGAATTCCCATTCTGCTTCTGTCAGCAGGCGATAGGCCCGCGTACCGCTAAGGCCAAGCTTTTGATTGAGCCAGGGCAGATACTGTTCGTGGATTTCTGTCCACGTCACAGAGAAGATCGGCCGGCGTCCACGCCCCCGGCTCGTCGTCGGGTTGAACTGACACGCTCCGGCTGTAATGCATGCCTCCCATTCATCCCAGGTCACCTCGTACTTGCCGACGGCCAGATGGTAGTCGATCGTGACCTTGCGGATTGGCCCCTCATTGTAGGTCCGCAAGTCCATGTTGTTTTTGGAGCCGCGCAGATAAGCGCCCTTCGACAGAACCACCATTTCCGGGCATGTCGGGCAGTCGCGAAAGGCCTGGCCTGATCCAGGCACAACGCAGGATTGACCACCCGTAGCGAGCTTGATGCTTACACCACGACAGCGCGGCGCGGCCTGGCCTCGCGCATCTGTCGG
>JBCCOV010000041.1:0-28767 GCA_039039985.1 Pseudomonadota bacterium
ACGTAGCATTTCAAGAGCACGACCCCGAACAGAACAGCGCCAAGAAACCAGGTGAGACGGCGGTTCTTGGCATCGAGCAACAGCTCGCGATCAGATCGGTTCTGAGCCTCGGTATTTGCGGGCCTGCCCTTCTCCGTAACGTTGCTCAACTGTGACATTTGGTCAGTGCTCCTCGGCAAACTTGAAAGACGACGCGTTGAACAAGTCAGGCCAGTGTTGTCGCAACGTCACCCTGACCCCTCGATTTGCTCTAACGTCTCAAGTTCACGTTGCGTATCTTCATTTGCGTCGCAAAACGTCGCAATTCCATCGACGACCGAACCGATAGCTGCTTTGCGCGTACTAGAAACCCAGGAGGTCGTCATGAAACAGCATGAACTTTCATCTCCATATCGCGGAGTGCTCGGGTGGATCGACGGTCGGCTCCCACTTCCGAGCATGCTGGACTGCAGATATCTGAAATTCCGGGTTCCCGAAAACCTCAATTACTTCTGATCGTTTGGCGGTATACAAATGCTGCTTCTCGCGACCCTCTTCATCTCCGGAATCTCATTGGGAATGCACTATAAGCCGTCGGCTGAAAATGCATTCGACTCCGTGTAGCACATTATGCAGGACGTATAATTTGGCTCGTTGATCCGCTATGTGCATGTGAACGCAATGAGCTTATTTTCATTTCTGTCTATTTGCACATTTTTCCAGGTCTATACTTCGGGTCTTACGAGCATCCGCGTAAGTTACTCTGGATCCTCGGCGCTATCATCTATGTCATGATGATGGCCACCGCATTGCTGGGTTACACGCTTCCTTATGGGCAGATGAGCTACTGGGGGGCGATCGTTATCACCAACTTGTTCAGTGCCATGCCATTCGTTGAGGGCAGCCTCGTCGTATCGATCCTTGGCGGTTACAATGTGGGAGACGCAACCGCGAACCGGTTTTATGTGCTCCACTCGCTTATCGCTTTCGGAATTGCTGCCGTTGTTGTCTGGCACATAGCTGCATGACACATCACGGGATCGAACAACACAGCGGGAATCGAACCGCAGTCAGAAAGTGAAACCGTCACCTTCAATCCGTTCATGACGATCAAGGATCTCTACGGCGCGACAAGTTTTTCGCGACCTTTGTCTTCGTCTTGTTCTTCGCACCTGACTATCTTGGGCATGCAGACAACTATGCTGAAGCCGATCCACTGGTCACGCCAGCGCATATTGTGCCCGAGTAGTATTTCTGGTCCTTCGACGCCATTCTACGCGCGATACCAGACAAGCTGCTCGGCGTAATCGCTATGGCGTCAGCCATCGGTGTCCTGGCGGTCTTGCCATGGTTGGGCACGTCGCGCATTAGGAGTTGCGTGTTCCGCCCAATCTGGAAGTGGCTGCCCCTTCTCTTCATCATCAACTTTTCGTGCTTATGTACCTAGGGGCGACGCCGGCGGAGGGGGCGTACGTTGCCGTTGCCCAGGTCGGAACAGCCTACTGGTTCGCTTACTTCCTGATACTTGCGCCACTCGTTGGAATTTACGAGACACCGTCTCGAATGCCGTGCGACCTGCACGAGTTCGAGCACATGGAGAAGTCAGACGAAATTCGGTTCCTTCCATTTCCGCTGCGCCTGCCGGGGAGTCTTGCAGGGTTACTGGGCCTGAGGAAGCCCAAGCCTGAGCCAGCTGAATGAGGACAAGGCGTGAAGCAACGAAGGCTCGTATTCTTACGGATCCGAGCCCAATCTCTTCTCGTTCAACACGTGAGCGAGAGACACAAGCGCTGTTGACCGCTCTCGGTCCATTTCCCGCGGGTCGCCATTCGTGCTGCCTGTCACGCACGAAGCCAAACAACATGGCGGGTTGCGTCAATCGAGTTGGATGAACCTTGGCACATATTCTCGTAGTTGGCGGGAGCCGTGGAATCGGTGAAGCCGTCTGTCGAACTGCCGCCGCGGCGGGACATCAGGTCCGTGCCATGTCGCGCAGCGGACAGTTACGTCATGGTCTTGATCACAAGTGTGAAGCGATAAAAGGCGACGCACTGGATGCGGCCGATGTTCGCCGCGCCCTCGTTGATGTCGACGTCGTTGTCCAGGCTCTTGGTGTCCCGCCGTCCCTGGATCTCCTCACGAAACCTGTAACGTTATTCTCGACGGCAACCCGCATCTTGCTTCCTGAAATGAAAGCAGCCGGCGTAGGGAAGTTGGTGAGCGTCACTGGTTTTGGCGCTGGAGACAGTCGCGCGAGCATCAACCTTATGCAGCGGTTACCCTTCAATATCGTTCTCAAACGTGCGTATGACGACAAGACCATTCAGGAGGAGCTGATTGAAGCCAGCGATCTGGATTGGCTCATTATTCGCCCAGGCGTGTTGACCAGCGGATCAGCAAGCGGCAGATATCGCGTCCTTTCAAAGCCGCATGAGTGGCGCAACGGCATTATCTCACGCGCTGACGTGGCAGATCTGATTGTACATCGGATAACCCGAGACGAATTCGGACGTGAAAAACCTGTTGTGATCAGGTTCCCCTTGTGAACGTGCGGCGACGGGTTGGAGGTGTCATGTCGATGACAGTTCTCTTTGGCATCGCGGCAATCGTGGGCGTGATTGCTGGTCTTTATCTTCCCATGAACGGGCGGCTTGCTGAACAGGTCGGTTCGCCGTTACTCGCAACGGCTGTGTTCTTCACGGTAGGTGCGCTCACGGCGGTTCTGGTCTGGATGCTTGTCGGAGACTCGAGTGCATTGGATCGCCTCCGCCGTGCCGACCGCGGCTTACTGTTGCTCGGCGTCGTAAGCTTCGGGATCATTCTAAGCGCAACGATCTTGATCCCGCGAATTGGGCCTGGTGCGTATTTTGTTTGCACCATTGCGGGCCAAGTGATTGCTGGTGTCGCGCTGAGTCATTTCGGTGTGTTGTCGCCCCAGACGTTACCCCTGACGCCTCTCAAAGCTCTCGGTGTTGCCGCTTTGATATTCGGCGTCGTTCTCATTCGGCATGTGGAAGGACAACAAGTGCGCCAAGAGGATTCTTCGCGCCATCATCTTTCCGACCGCTGATCCGGTTATCAAATCATACCCAGCCAGAAGCCAGGGTCACGTGGTGGTCACCGTGACGGGGTCCACCAACTGCGGCTTGGGTTCGAAGAGGCGCGTGTCATCCAGGACTGTGGCGGTTCCGATCGACCTAGGCTTGTTGAAGCAGCTGCGGATGCTGAACTCAATCGACATCTGTCGTGTGACTCAAATGCCAGGCATCAGTCCGTAATCAGCGCTAATTGCGATTGTTTTGTTCGTCCGTTGGCGCTTTTGTTTCGTGGCACGAGCGGTGGCTCTAAGGCGCCGCTGCAAGGCTTGTCTTCCAGCTGGGCGAGCACGCAGTTTGTTGTCATTGCGACTGAAATCGCGCCCTGCCGTTGGCCGGTCGTTAGCCTGTGCCGTCGAAACTCCAAGGGCTCCAACTGCGATGCAGGCCATCAATGCTGTCATAGTTAGATAGACAACCCGTTGCATGTTAATCTCTCCGATGCAGTATCGATCATTGGAGATTGGTCGCGCAACGCCCTCGGTGTGTTCCTAGGTGCCGTCTTCCAAAGTGGACGCGTTGGGTTCCCAGGGATCATGTTTCGTCGTGATGCAAAACCCAGTTCGGCAGCTCGACGGTTCAGCGAGGTGGTTCGCGAGATTGGAGCCGCGCTTGTGCGCGGACTCGAAGCGCAACATTGATCTCTTTAGACCTGCGCCATTTCCAGCTTGACATTGACTGGAAGCAACGAACGAACTTGTGTTCCAAGCATTGCGACCTCTCACTCAGTCCAGCTCTAAGCCCTATCTTAAGCTTGTTGGCTCCTGACCTCATTGCTGGGCTGCGATGATCGTGACGCTGCTTTTGGGAGCACGGAACGAGAACGGCCCGGCACATCGTTGGCTCTCGCGGGACCTGAAAACCGCTTGCGATGCGCCGAACCATTCTTGGTTCTCGCTGGCTCGAATCAAGACGCTTTCCGCAGCGGCTCTCCGAACTCCAGAACGTTGCCTTCCGGATCCTGGACAAATGCCACCCGGCGTTCGTACGTCGTACCGTCGAGGGGGTAGGTCTCGGCTTTGACGAAGGCCGGCACGCCACGTGCTGCAAACGCAGCCATCGTGCGGTCGACGTCGTCTGTCGCAAAACACAGATGGCCAAATCCCACGGTGCCGAAGTGTTGCGCAAAGCTGGTGGGCGGGCGCAGCCCCGTACCGTTCTCGTCTGCGGCCACGATTTCAACAACGCGGATTCCGTTCAGCGATAAATAGGCGAGGCGCTTGCCGTCCAGAGCTTGAACCTTCCACGACACGTCCAGTTCAAGATCGAGAACTTCGCGATACCAGTTCAACATGCGATCGAAGTCTATTGCGTTGACGGACATGTGGTCGAAGCCCGTCAGGCCGAGAGGGTGGCTTTGCGGTTTTGAGGCGCGTGCGGCCGTGTTGACGGTTGCAACGGTTCCTGTCGCGGCAGCTAGTCCTGCAAGGAGTTGGCGGCGGTTCATGGTGGCGATCTCCGGTTTGGTTGTGATGACGAGACCATGCCGGAGGCGCGCAGAATTTAGAACGAGGGTTGTACTTTCAGGATCTTTAAGTCAGACTTTAAAATATGAAAACAGACCTGAGACTGCTCCAGACCTTTATCGAAGCCGCGCGCGCGGGCAATTTCTCAACTGCAGCGCGTTCGCTGCACATCTCGCCGGCAGCCGTCAGTCAAAACATAAAGAGCCTAGAGGATCATCTCGGTGTCCGCCTGTTTACCCGCACGACGCGCAACGTTGTCTTGACGCCCGAAGGTGAGCGGTTCTTTGCGCGGTGCACACCAGCGCTCGGCGCTCTCGATGATGCAGTCCGGTTGGCAGCCGATGAAGCCGAGCGCATTGAGGGCGTGATCCGGCTGACGTCCACAACCGCGTTCGGTCGGAGCCACGTCATTCCGGCGCTGAAAACGTTCTTAGAAGCTCATCCCGGCGTGGCGGTCGAGATTGAGCTGTCTGATCGGTTTGTCGACCTTGTTGCAGAGCAGTACGATTTCGCGATCCGGGCCGGCATTCTTCCCGACAATGAGTACGTCTCTCGGAAACTCATTGATGTGACGCCAATGGTCTGCGCGTCCCCAACATATTTCGACGCGCACGGTCGACCAGAACGTCTCTCGGATATTGCAAGACACCGTTGTGTCGGAATGCTGTCAAACCCCACACAGCGAGTGTTTCAATGGGAATTCCGGCAAGGGGGACATGTGGTCCGCAAGGATGTCGCTCCAGTCGTCACGGTGAACGACCCCGAGGCCCTGGCCGTGGCTGCAGTTTCTGGTCTTGGCCTTGCACAACTCGGAAGCAACCTGGCCCTGCCAAGAATCGGATGCGGCGATCTGGAGCTGATCCTCGAAAGGTACCAAGTTCCGACCCGGGGGATCTATGCTGTCTATCCGACACGCCGCTACATGCCCCTCCGCGCCAAAGCACTGATCGACCACATCGTCTCGGCAGTGAAGAGATAGCGTCGGGCAGCTTGGTGCCGCCCGGATGCTTAGATTGACGTCACGGACCTGATCGGTCACCAAGCCGACCAATCAAAGGTAGGATCGCGCGTTGCATCGCGAGGACCATGAGGCCGGACAGAACAAATGCCTTCGCCCAGATCGGCCAGTCCGCCAACAACGGCTGCATGGCGTAAAGGAGCGGTGTCACGACCGCAAAGGCGCCGAACCAGTTCATCAGAAAGGCTCTCATGTTTGTAGCTCCCGAGCACGGTCGTAGGCCGTCAGATGCTCGTGGATGATCCGCCATCCTTCGCGCTCGAAGCGTCGCCCAACGTGAGTTCCGTATTGGCCGAATGGAACTTGGTTCCCATCGGGACCACGCGTATCCGTTCCGACCAACTTGAAGGTCGTCACGGCGAAATCGCCAGACACGGTGATGTCGAGATCATCTAATCGAACGGCCCAGTACGTCATGGGTGCCATGAATGGTCCCCATGTCTCCACATATTCGTCAATGCTGCGAAGCACGAGGACATCACCTTGTACGTTGTCGAAGACGGTGATGGCATTGTCTCCGCGAGCAAACAGGTCCCGAAATGTCTCACCATCGAAGGGGCGATCTTCGACATTCCACCCATCGCACCATTTTGCGGTTAGTCTCTCAATCTCTGACTGGCTCATGGATTTGTCCCCCTTAGGTTTGTCCATCGTTATCGGTGCGATAGGTCGCGAGTCGTGTGTGGCGGCAATACTCCTTGTTGCCGGCATTCACGGCTAGGCTCGCGACAAGCCGCTGCGTGACGAGTACCTGGTTCATCTCCTCAAGCCGTGCGTCGACGACCAATGCACCCGCGCGAGACCGGGCTTCGGAAAACCCAGCGACGATACATATCGTCAGGAGAACCGCCACGGTCGATCCAAGGCCATTTACCGTGCGGGCGCGGCCGGCTCTGTTCCAGAAAATGCTCATGATCTTGCTCCCAACTCTCAAGAGGCTGGCTTCGTTATGAGCAGAGAATGGGAGTTCTGGCCGTCGACGTCCAAAAGGTAAGTTGGGTCGCTTGATAAGAAGTCGTTATGAGCCAGCGACGCGTTTCATGCAGTCGAGGAGTGCTCGCACGGCCGTGGTTCGGCGGTCACCACGCCATACGAGACCGAGTACCAGCTTCGGGAAGCCCTCGACAGGGCGCCGGATGACGCTGGGTGGCAGCTCGGACAATACGTACGATGCGTGAAAGAACGCGCCAAGCTTCTGTGCGGCGTAGCCGGGCCCCGCAGACACCTGCGTCACGCTATAGGCAATGTTCGGCTCAACGCCGTCTGCACGAAAGCGATCCACCAGCCGGTCGTAGAGCTTCTCATTGACATTGCGTGCAAACAACACGAGAGGTTCGTTTCCGACCTCTGCGATCGGAATCCGCTCCATTTCTGCGAGCGGGTGGTCCTCATGCAGGGCCAACATCCATTCACCCTCAAGTATGCGGCGAACTGCCATGTCCTCGTTTTGGACCGGCAGCAAACCGATACCAAGATCGATCTCGTCATCGAGTAGAGCGCGTTCCACTTGGCTCGGATTGAGGTGCTTCACCTCGGTTGTGATCTGCGGCTTCGTCGCACGAAGCTCAGCCAGAGCCGGCAAGAGAAACGGTAGGTTCAAGTACTCAAGGTAACCGAAGCGCACCAACATGTCGCTGGCCGTACCGAGTCGGTCGATATCTGCAACGGCTTCATCTATGACACGAACGGCTTCGCGTGCTGCTGGCAGTAGGCGTTCACCGGCAGGCGTAAGCGTTACGGATCTCCTGTCTCGATCGAATAGCGTCGCCTCGATTTCCGCCTCCAATTCACGGATCTGCTGACTTAAGGCCGGCTGAGTCAAGTTCATCGCCTCCGCCGCCTTCCGAAAGTGAAGGTGTTCGGCGACAGCAATAAAACAGCGAAGACGGCGGAGTTGGCGCATGAGAGTTTCATTCCCTTCGGACAATCATGACCTGGATCAGCTGCACAACGTTCAATCTCGGGAAAGCGACCGGAGCACGCGATCGGCGAGCTCTTGAGCGAACGCATCTGTCAGTTTGGCGTGACCGGTCAGCAAGCGATAGTAGATTGGCCCTGCGTAGAGATCGACGGCGAGCTCGACATCGATATCGGGATCGAACTCACCGCTTGCGATGCCCAATTCGATGACCGCTCGACCTGCGGCTCGCCGATGCTGGAGGAACTGGTTACGAAAATCAGCAAGGGCGTTTGCATCGCTCTGGCCCTCTCCGATCAGCTCTGCAGCGATCCGACCCCCTCGCCCGCGCATGAATTTTGTAATGGCGCGCACCTGCGCGCGGAGCTTTTCGGACGCCGTCTCAGCGCGAGACGTCGGTATCTGCTGATCGGTCGACTCAAGAAACGCCTCAAGCGCAATCTCACGTACATTTGACCAACGACGATAGATTGCGGGGCGGCTGACACCGGCCTCCTTTGCAACACCATTGATCGTCAGCTCACCGATGGACTTGGTCTCGAGAAGTCTGTTCGTCGCGTCCAGAACCGCCCGGTGGAGCTCAGGGCACATCGGGCGCCCGGGACCGCAGCGTGTGTCGCCATCATAAGTGTTCGTTTTCAGAGCGTTCATTTTTCTTATTTCGTTACATGTTGAATCATAATTGCCGACTGCCATATGGTGCCACTGTGTATCGGAATTGGGCGCTCAAAAATCAAGACCCATGACCGTTACGGTGTCCATCCTTGGAGATGATCATGAGCAAAACGTCATCACTTCTTGCGGTCACTGCCGCCCTTGCAATGGGCGGTAGTGTTCTCGCACTCGGCGTTGCGAGCAACTTCGACGCCGAAAGAGCAAAAACAATCGTTGCAGCATTGGCGCATGCGGCAGTATCGCAGGCGCATGCTGCAATGTCTGCTGAAGGACCGGCGCCCGCCAGGTCACAAGCGGCAGCACCATCCGTTGCGGTCCTGACGGTCTCGACCAATGAGGTCACGCAGTGGGAGGAGTTTACAGGCCGCTTTGAGGCTGTCGACCACGTTGATGTGCGTGCGCGTGTCTCTGGCTATCTTGAGGCCGTTCACTTCAAGGCCGGCCAGATGGTAAACGCTGGCGACCTACTGTTCACGATCGATCGCCGTCCCTTTGAGGCACGCGTTTCAGAGGCCCGCGCGGCCCTTACACAGGCTGAGGCCACACGGGCTGCGGCGCGAAGCGCGTTGACTCGGGCACAACAGCTAACGAACCGCGGGCACAGCAGCCAGGCGGTTCTCGATGAACGCGAAGAGCAATTTGCAACGGCGGAGGCTGCAGTGGTCGCAGCCAAGGCGCGCCTCCGCAGCGTCGAACTCGACCTCACGTTCACCGAGATTCGCGCGCCGGTAGACGGTCGGATCTCAGACGATGCCGTCACGCCAGGCAACTTGATTACGGGTGGAGCAAGCTCTTCGGTCTTGACCACGATTGTGTCAACGGCCCAGCTTCATTTTGTCTTCGATGCGACGGAGCAGCAGCTCTTGTCGCGCATACGGACAGGCGGCAATCGGCAGGATGTGCGAGAGCGCCTGAATGGTATGCCGGTCCAAGTTCGCTTGATCGACGAGTCGTCATTCGGGCACGCCGGACACATCGATTTCGTCGACAATACAATCGACCGACTTACGGGCACGATCCGGGCCAGGGCGATTCTCGACAATCAAAATGGTGTTCTGACGCCTGGCATGTTCGGACGCATGCGCCTTGCCGACGCCAATCGCGTTCGAGTTGCGCTGATTCCAGATCAGGCGATCGGGACCGATCAAACGCAGAAGTTCGTTTGGGTTTTGAATCGGGATGACAAGGCGGAACGACGTCCTGTGGAGATCGCCGGCAAACGGGGGCAGCTCCGCATTGTTACCAAAGGTCTTGCGGACGGCGAGCGCGTGGTGACGTCGGGCCTTCACCGCGTTGCGTCAGGCCGTCAGGTCAATCCGAGGCCGACCCGACTTGCTCGATTCTCGTCATCCGGAAACTAGGCCACCTGTGCCAACTGATGCCAATGGGGAAACGCCATGTCGTTCTCACAGTTCTTTATCTCCAGGCCGATTTTCGCAATCGTGATATCGGCCTTCATCACCATCATCGGAGCGATTTCGTACTTTGCGCTACCAGTCGCACAGTATCCTCAAGTCGCGCCTCCGACGATCCAGGTCACCGCGCAATATCCGGGTGCGGATGCGGAAACGCTGGCGCGTACGGTCGCCACGCCACTTGAACAACAGATCAATGGCGTGGAGGGGATGATTTACCTCGGATCCGAGGCGACCGGAGACGGCAACCTTACGATCACTGTCACGTTCGAGCTGGGCACCGATCTCGATCAAGCGCAAGTGCTAGTCCAGAACCGTGTGGCCATTGCAGAACCCCGATTGCCTGAGCAGGTTCGGCGCTTAGGCCTGACAACGCGCAAGGCGTCACCCGACCTACTACTGGTGGTGCATATGTTTTCACCAGATGGCTCGCGCGACGACCTTTACATCACAAGCGCAGCGCAAACCGTTCGTGATCAACTGAGCCGCTTAAGCGGTGTCGGCAACGTTACGATTTTTGGCGCCCGCGATTACGCCATGCGGATCTGGTTGAACCCGGACCGCATTGCCGGGCTTGGAATGACGCCGGGCGAAGTGCTTGAAGCAGTTCGCGCGCAAAATGCTCAGGTAGCATCCGGCGTTCTCAACCAACAACCGACTGCCGATGCAGCTACCTTCGAGTTGTCTGTGCGAACCGCGGGGCGATTGATCGAAGCGGAGGAGTTTGAACGCATCATCGTGAAGCGCGGCGAGGACGGGCGAATTGTTCGCCTTGGCGACGTGGCGCGGGTTCAACTTGGCGCACAGAACTACACGACCCGCGCCTACCTCGACGGCAAACCTGCCGTTGCAATTCTCGTCAATCAGCGCCCCGGCTCAAATGCTCTTGCGACTGCGCAAGAGGTGTTGTCGACCGTCAAAGGTCTATCTGCAAGTTTTCCCGAAGGCCTTGCATACGACGTGATCTACAATCCGACGACGTTCATCCAGGCCTCGATAGACGCGGTGGTCGCGACGATGAGCGAAGCCATTCTGCTAGTCGTTGCCGTTGTGATCTTGTTCCTTGGTACATGGCGTGCTGCACTTGTGCCCATTCTCGCAATCCCCGTCAGTCTCGTCGGTACGTTCGCGGTCATGGCTGCGTTCGGCTACTCGATTAACAACTTGTCGTTATTCGGCCTGGTTCTGGCCGTTGGGATCGTGGTCGATGATGCCATTATTGTCGTCGAGGGCATCGAGAAGCACGTCCGCAACGGGATGAGACCGATCGACGCCGCAAAACGCACAATGCGCGAGGTGTCGGGCGCTTTGATTGCGACATCGCTCGTGCTTGCCGCCGTCTTCATTCCGACGGCCGGTGTTCCGGGGATCTCGGGTCAGTTTTACCAGCAGTTTGCGCTGACAATCACCGCGGCGACAGCGATCTCACTGCTTGTCTCACTCACGCTGTCACCTGCGTTGTCAGCAATGCTCCTGAAGCCAGAAGCAGATTATAAGCCCGGGCTGCTTATGCGCCCGATCACCTGGGGGCTTCAGCGCTTCAATGCGAGCTTTGACTGGCTGTCAGATCGGTACGCGGCGACAACGAAACGTTTGATCCGCTTACCCTTGATCGTCCTGATCGTTTATGGCGGGCTGCTGTTCGCCACGAACAGTCAGTTCGCCAAAGTGCCGATGGGGTTCATTCCGCAACAAGACCAGGGATACTACATCACTGTTGTGCAGTTGCCTCCGGGCTCCTCGCTTGATCGCACGGACAAAGTCATTCGCTCTGCGATTGATGACCTTCTCGCGATCGACGGCGTCGCGCACGCGGCGGCGTTCTCCGGCCTCAACGGAGCAACCCGAACGACCGAAACCAACACGGGCGTGATCTTTTTCACGACCACACCTTTCGAAAAGCGCGCCGAAACGGGCTACGACCCCACCAGAGTTCTGGCTGAAGCGCGCGCCAAAATGTCGAAGATTGCGGACGCGGCTGTGTTCATTATCGAACCTCCACCGGTCCGCGGAATCGGCAACGGTGGCGGGTTCAAGATGATGCTGCAGGACCGCGCCAATCTCGGGCCGGTTGCGCTTGAGGAAGCTGCTCGTCGCCTAGTCGCAGCCGCGAATGCGGACCCCTTGCTCCAGGGCGTCTTTACACTCTACTCAACCGGAACGCCGAGAATCTTCGCCAACATCGATCGCGAGCGGGCGGAAATGTTGAACGTGCCGGTCCAGCGCATTCACGAAGCGCTCGAGGTGTACCTCGGTTCGGCGTTCGTGAATGACTTTAACCTGCTCGGCCGCACGTATCGCGTTACGGCCCAGGCCGACGCGAGTTATCGCCAGACGCCTGAAGACGTGGCGCGACTCCGGACGCGGTCAAACAGTGGGGTCATGGTGCCTCTCGGAGCCGTCGCAACGTTAGAGCACTCGTCTGGTCCATTACGCCAGCCGCGTTACAATCTCTACCAAGCGGCGTCGATTCAAGGCCGGCCAGCGCCCGGTGTGTCATCGAGCGAAGCGCTTGTGCGGTTAGAACAACTCGCCGCCAAGCACTTGCCACCCGGCATTGGTTTCGAGTGGACCGAGCTTGCGTATCAGGAAAAGAATACCGGCAACACGGCCACTCTCGTCTTCGCTCTGGCGGTGCTGTTTGTCTTTCTTGTCCTGGCGGCGCAATACGAGAGTTGGGCATTACCTGCAGCGGTCATTCTGATCGTCCCGATGGTCCTGCTGTCCGGGATCACAGGCGTTGATCTTCGCGGGTTTGACAATAATGTTCTCGTGCAGATCGGTTTCGTCGTCCTCGTGGCTTTGGCGTCGAAAAATGCGATCCTAATCGTTGAGTTTGCGAAGCAGGCGGAACAGGAAAGACGCATCGATCGCTTTCAGGCGGCTGTCGAAGCTGCACGGTCTCGCCTTCGGCCAATTGTCATGACGTCTCTAGCCTTCATTCTCGGTGTCCTTCCGCTAATGATGGCAACTGGTGCCGGTGCAGAAATGCGCCAAGCGCTCGGGACATCCGTGTTCTCCGGCATGCTCGGCGTAACAGTCTTCGGTCTCGTCTTCACGCCGGTGTTCTACGTGGTCATGCGCGCCGTTGAGCAGCGGCTCATGCGCAAACGTGACGATAAAGGTACCACGTCGGTCACTGCCGGTGCTGAACCAACCATTGCGGATCTGTATCAACAGTCGTAACGGCACTGGCGATTTGGAGGCGGTGCGAGGGAAGCCTCGCGCCGCCTTGCATTTTCGTTGAAAGGATTGCGTGACGCAAGTTCTTCGACATCGCGGAACTTCAGAAATCTCCTGTTGCGACGGAGGCAGTTCGGAGGATCGATGAGTTGTTCGCGGTTGAACGTGATGTAAGCGGCAAACCGCCTGACGCGCATGTCGCTGCCCGCCAACAGCAATCAAGACCATTGGTCGAGACGCTGCGAAGTTGGCTCGAAGGTGAACGCCGCAAGCTGTCGTCCAAACATTGCCTGGCCAAGGCTTCCGATTACATGCTCAAGCGATGGCCGCCGTTCGTCGGATTCCTCCACGACGCGCGCTTGTGTCTGTCAAACAACTCTACCGAACGGGCCGTGCGTGACATCGCCGTCGGCCGGAAACACTAGAGTTCGCAGGCTCCGACAGCGGCGGGCGCCGCGCGGCCGCAATCTTGTCGCCGATCGAGACTTTTAAACTCAACGATGTTGACACCAAAGCCTGGCTCGCCGACGTGCTCGCCAGACTTGCCGATTATCCGTCAAGACACATCGACGATCTGCTACCATGGAACTGAAAGCCAAGCCCCTAGCCTGCGCCATGGCCGGACGGTTACGTCGACAACCAAGATTAGAGAACGCATCGGGGTTGATTACATAAAGAGCGGTCGAACCGCTCCAGTTGTCACTCAGTTCGTAGAAACAGTAGTTTCCGCTGAGCCCAGGAGATTGGATTGTAATGATCCACCGCTCGGTTGGTGGTCTGCAGTTACCAAGCTTTCGCGGACGGTTGGATCGGCAGGAGCAACGCATTCCAGCCCTTCAACTCCTGAGCCACAGAATTCGAACTTAGTCCGTTCAGGCCCGCCAGATCGCTATCTCCGCTCTCGATTTGCCGCAAAGCCTTGAATAGCAAGGTGGTTTTCGGGGTTCGAAATCCCTGATTTCGGCAGTAGGCGAGACGCTTCGCAAACGTGAGTTTCAGAACCAGCCTCTTGTCGTCCAGTCGCTCGGAAAGCCAGAGTTTCCTAGGGCTTTGGAGGAAGCGGAAGGCGAGTTCGAACTGCTCGTCAAAGCTGTGGGCCGGACGGCCTTGGGTTTCCAGCTTTTCGATCAGGATGAGCTTCTCACGTTTGAGCTTAGCCAGCCACCACTCTTGTTGTCATGAAAGACGTCAACGATCTCGTAACCGTGATAGCGCGCATACTCGCGGTGTGTTTCCCGCAAAGCAAGGCCATCGCCTTTTCTGAGCTGAGCCACGCTTGACACGCAGCAGTAGATGACGGCTTTGCGTATATCTGCAGATTGTTTTTACAATGATTTCATGACTCTCTCGTTTTTTATTATCTCACCATTTTCGATGGCTAGGCGACATTTTTGTTATTTTGTACCTTGATGTTATCGTTCGCCGGTTCTCCGGAAATCGGCTCCTTGGCATCTAAATCTATCAAGCAGCCGAGCGGAGTACGAGTTTCTGATCCAGCTGAATGCGGACCGAGGCCACGCCGAACGCTTGATCGGCGAAGCTCCGTGCAATCAACCAGAGCGCCTCGATGAGCTCGGTCTTTTCCCCCGGCGTCAGGTCATGGCTCTCCAAGTGATTCAAATAGTCCTCTGGTCTGAAGCGTATGTGCGACTGTGCTCTCGGGGTTCGATGGGTCCAGTTGGCACCAGGATAGGCGCAAGTGCGAACCCGGACTGGGGCAAGTCTCTAACTCCGGGAAAGAAATGGAAAGTGGGGTTCGCATGAGCCCCTGGTCCTCGCCGAGAGCGGGGGGGTAGCACGTGCAAGGTGGGTCCGACCGAGGGCCCACCGCAAGTGGGGATGCGGTTGGATGCCTTGCACACGCGGGGGCGAAGCCGCTGAGATCTGCGTCACGGATGGAAGCCCGAAGGGCCGAGACAAGCGCTAGCGCAGGCTCGGTTCACGACAGCCGGACCTGAGCAAAGGGAGGGGGACGCCCAGAAAGCCCAGGTGTAGCACACTTGGAGACAGCCATGTGGAGATTGCAGACATTCGGGGGCCACGTGACGGGCCATGGAGAGAATTCCTCTTACATTGACATCGACTGTCGGCGACAAGCAATGTTCCACGCGTCCGCTTTGGGTTGAGTCACGCTCCATATCCCGGGCGCAAACCTGTGTCTCTCTGGATGTCCTGCAAGTTATGACCGACGATCACAGACGCCATGCACCCGCAACGGCCCGCAATCGGGAGGCAATTCTGGCTGTCCTCCAGGCCCACCTGCCGTGTAGCGGCGAGGTGCTTGAGATCGCGAGCGGGACTGGTGAGCACATCTTGTATTTTGCGCAAGCTTGCAGCCCCGACCTGGTCTTCCAGCCGACCGATCCTGACGCAGCAGCCAGAGCAAGCATAGATGCCTGGGCGGCCTCGTGCGGCGTGTCGAACGTGCGTCGCGCCATAGCACTCGATGCAACTGACGAGGTCTGGCCGGTCACCGGTGCTGACGCCGTGCTTTGCATCAACATGGTCCACATTGCACCTTGGGCAGCGACGGACGGCCTAGTGCGTGGCGCGGCCAAGATACTGCCGGCAGGAGGGATGCTGTATCTCTACGGTCCCTATCGCTTTGAGGGGTGTCATACGGCGTCCAGCAACGAAGCCTTCGATGCTGATCTGCGTCGCCGCAATCCCGAGTGGGGCGTTCGCGACTTTGAAGCGGTGGTTGACTTGGCGACAGTCCACGGCTTTCAATCCCCGATAACTGAACAGATGCCGGCCAACAACGTGTCACTCGTGTTTCGGCGCCGACCGCGGTGATGTAGAGGGGCGCGCGGGCGGGACACGATGCTTGAAACTTAGAAGCAGACCGCGGTTGGCGATGAGCCTGGTTCCACAGGAGGGGGTGGAGGCTTGGCAGTTGCCCTAAGCACCCTTGAACCGATGCGGCATCTCGCGGCAAACTGCCGTTGAAACCGCGGCGCGCGAACCAGAAGCGCGTGCGAAAACCTTCCGTGCGGTTGATAAGGTCGATAATGGCAGTATCTACTACTATGCAAGCGCGTCAGCTTTTGGCCTTTCGCCTGTTTTCGCCCCGTTTTATAGAACTTGTGCGGTTTGCAGAGCCCGCATTCTGGGCAAGGAGCTTAGATCATGAGCGTCCGTCACACAGGGCAGTCGGTCCTCTGGATCGCAGTGCCCGCGATCGCTGCCCTGCTGTTCAGCCTGGCGCTAGCCTGCGGGATGCCGTTTGCCGCGCTTGGTGCATTGGCCGCGCTGACACTCGCTACACGAGAAGCTTTTCTCCTTGCTGGGCTCGGTTGGCTGGCCAACCAGGCAGTCGGTTTCGGGTTGCTCGGCTATCCATTGGACGCGGTCACATTCGCCTGGGGCGCAGCCCTCGGCATTTCTGCTCTTGCTGCGGTCTGCGCGGCGCTCGTTGCTCTCGCTGTTCTCCGCACAGACCATAGCGCCGCACGCGCGGCGATTGCCTTTCTCGCAGCTTGGACCGCACAGCAGGTGACAGTTTTCGCGGCGAGTTTCGCGCTTCCGGCATCGGCCGCCGCCTTCGCCCCTTCTGTGCTCTGGTTTATCTTTTGGACCAATGCACTTGCGTTTGGCGTTCTCTTTGCATTGCAGGCTGCCGGCGCCCGGCTCGGCCTCGCACGCCCGCCGCTCGGCAGGCTGTCGGCTCACGCGGCCGGATAAAAGATCGCACCGGGCAAGTAAGCGCGCGGCAGATCCCAGCCGACGGGAAGTGAGCGCCCTGTCGCAATGTGGTTGGGCAGCAAATGAGTGTGCGGTCCCGCGGGAGACATCCCGCCGGGAAGCGGGATCGGCGATAAGACCTCAATGCGTCCCAAGGTGCTTTCCACGACTCGTGCCGGGCTCTCCGCAATCAGGATCGGAGCAAGACGAGCTATCGCATCCGCGAAGCTTTGACCTGAGCCGGCTTCAGAGCATAGCGCGTCGTTCGCCATGCCGGGACCGCAGCGAACGCAGAAACGTGACTCCTTTCGCCCGAGACCCAGGTCATAAAGATGAAAGCCGCGATCGACGACGTCGACGGCAGCGCTATCCGGGCCAAGGTCCTTGATCGTATCCGAGACGGGCACGCGTCCTCGCTGACGCTTAACCGCAAGCACGACGCGTTGCCTAACAAGCGGTGTCTCAGGGGGGTCGAATGTCAGCGCCCTCACGTGGTCGTCGACAAAGAAGCGCAGATGGCCGCCGGCCGTGTTGGCGACAATCTCGGACCCGTTAGTGCTGAGGTCGACACACGCATCCCGCGTCGCAGCGAACTCGCCGACCGCGCCGACGACACCAATGACCCAGGTCCCTTTCTTGTCGCTCAAGCTATTCCCGATGAAGTCATGAATGTCGTTCGTGGACCAGGGCAGTCGCCGACATGCGATGCCAAGCGCCGGAAAGCGGGTCGGCAGTGCTTCCCATACAGCGGCACGCCAATCGTCTGAATGCGTTCGCCACTCCGCGATCTCCTCGCCTGTGCGGGCACAGCCAAGACACCAGCCAGTGGCGTCGTCCAATCTGCAGACACCAGTACAGGGGCTTACGGCTGTCATGCGGTGCTCTCCTCGTAGCCCGGCTTGTCTCCAAACGCCCTGTCGAGCGTGTCAACGATCGCATCGAGGCCATCGGTCAGCGCTGCCGGTCCGGGTTGCAGAATCAGAGGCGACTTAATCTCGAAAATCCGGCCATCGCGCACGGCCGGAATGTTGTCCCAGCCTGGCCGCATGGCAATCTTCTCAGGTCGCACTTTCTTTCCGCACCAGGACGCAAGAATGACGTCGGGTGCGGCATCAATGACCTGATCTGGGTTGACTATGCGGTCACGCGCTGCGGCTGCTTCTGCGCATTTGGGAAACACATCGTGTCCGCCGGCAATTTCAATAAGCTCCGAAACCCACTTGATGCCCGAAATCAGAGGGTCGTCCCATTCTTCGAAATAAATCAAAGGTCGAGGTCGGCGATCTGATTTGGCGGAAACGGTTCCCAGCCGTCTTTCCAATTGACCCGCCAATTCCTCTGCGCGGGAGCGCCGGTCAACCATTGCTCCAAGATGGCGTATCATGGCGAAGATACCCGCTATGTCTCGCTGGTTGTATCCGACGACGGTTACGCCCGATCTCAGTAATTCTGCCGCAATATCAGCTTGGAGATCGGAAAACGTCAAAACGACATCCGGTTTCAAGTCGAGGATTTTTCCGATGTCAGCGGACGTGAATGCCGACACGCGTGGCTTCTCCTGTCGGACCTGTGGTGGACGCACCGCATAACCGGACACGCCAACAATACGGTCCGCCTCGCCGAGCAGATAAAGTGTCTCGACGGTTTCCTCGGTCAAACAGATGATGCGCTCAGGTGGAAATCGCCTCAATGTTTTAAGAGGCCTCCGCCCGAATGTGCAGCTCTGGCTGATGCCGTGCGCTGATGGTGGTCGCAAAAGCGAGCGGCGGATCACACGGCATCGATGCCAATTCGCCAGCATCGGTTTCTAGGAATTGTGAGGCAAATGCAGAAAGCTCATCGAGACCCGCATCAGGTTCTACGCCACAGAACAACTGTACGCCGTCTAATGAGAGTCGGAAGATGCCCATGCAGGTCTCATGGCATCCTGCGAGCCGCGTGACACCAGCGAGTTCGAAGACTGGAGAAAACGTCCGCGCGGTTACGTTGGCTTGCTCAAGATCCCGGGCCAGCCGTGTTGCGGAGCGGCATTGTCGTCCGGTGTGTTGGCAAATCGTGCTGACGAACCCGCTTGTCGAGATTGACTTGTCAAGCATGACGCCCTCCGCGTGCGATAGGGCAGACGGCAGGGAAGCAAACACGGTGTCGACGGATGCGTGCCAAGTGAAAATGGACTGTGCCTGCGAGCCATCGGGCAACTCCCCTGGGACACCCCGCCCAGTTTGAGGTTTCGGTACGATGGCAGGTCTCCTGGCTCACGGGTCGTCGCGCCTTCGGGCCTTCCCGAACCTGCTCGGCCCAGTGGCTTATCCGAAATTGCTCACCGCTTACAGTTGCGAGGGCAGCCACGGAATCGACCACTTGGCGGGGCCTCACCATATTCCCATTTCACCAATACTCCCGTTCGGGGGCGTTGGACCATCCAGCATTCGCCTATCCTTGTGCCTAGGGAGCCGTCAAGCTCGACGAAGGCGAATGAGCCAGCCCAGTTATGTTATCTGCAACGCAAATTCGGTGTCGGGATGTAAAGAGTGTAGCATACGAAACCATCAATAGCACTGGCGCTCCTGTACCGTCTGCTTACACCGGGCGCGGTGAAGTTGGTCACGCCGTTGCCAAGCCATTGCCGCCTATGTGAACCTGAACAACTAAGCGCTTCCGTGAAGCCGAGCGAGGCCGATGTGCAGACCCAATCGCGCACGACTCGACGACGAGGCCCAAACCCATCACCGATACTCCCGAGATTGCCACAGCGAGCAATGCAGACCGCGCCCCACTCGAGCGACTGTTTAGCGAGCGCTGCGTAGTCTTCAAGGTTCTGGCGGGCTTGGAGCACATCTACTTGGCCGCCCGGTCAGATGCGATTGCCCCGAGGCGCTAACCAGCGTCGAGATGTTCCGCAAGATGCACGCCGCCCCGCCTTCACGTGAAGCTGCTTGCCAACAAGCCGAGTTCGGTCGGACGCCGACGCGCATGGCGCAGGAGGAAAACATGCAGCGCTGGCAGGTGAGCGTTCCACCAAGGTGATGCTGGGCCCAATGCAGGCCTGTAAGGAACCCTACGAGGCGATCAGCCTCTTCGGCCCTGAGGCTCTCGGCGCCTCGATTGCGGCCTACATGGCGCTGGACTGGACACCCTGACCTGAGGTCCCCTGCGCAAGTTCGATGAAGGCTGAAAGGTAGTCAGGCCGATCGCTCGTGCGCAGACCGATATGAATGCTCTTGAAGATGCCACTTCCGATCCGGAGGCCCGTCACCGACGGCGCGTCGTGGAGCAGCCAGTCGGGCGTCGCACTGACGGCCCGCCCTGAAGCGACCAGCCGGAGCATCAAGTCTGTCGTCTCCACCGTTCGGTGACGGCGCGGCAAAATCCCCGCTGGCGCCAGGAACCCTGTGAAGATATCAAGGCGCTCTCGCGCGACTGGATACGTGACCAGAGTTTCGCTGGTCAGGTCGTTCGGCTCGACATGTCCCCTTCCTCCAGCAAGGGAATGCGAAGTGGCGACGGCCAAGACGAGTTCATAGTCGAAGACGGGAATGTACTCGAGCCGGGGTCGCTCAATCGGGTCCGGCGTTATGAGAATGTCGATCTCGTGCTGCATCAGCGCCGCCAATCCCCCGAACTGGAACGCCGACGTCACATCAAGATCAACGTCTGGCCAATCGGCGAGGAATGGGTCGATGACCCGCATCAACCAGTCCTGACAAGGATGGCATTCCATGCCCACCCGAATGCCCCCGCGGCGCCCGCGCGCATAGTCTTCAAGGACGGTTGCCCCATGTTCGAGTTGGGGCAACACACGATTGGCGAGACCCAGAAGATACTGCCCCGACGCCGTGAGGCGGAGCGTTCGTCCCTCGCGGGTCCAAAGACGAACGCCGTGGCGCTCTTCGAACCGGCGAACAGCATGGCTCACTGCCGATTGCGTCAGACATAGCTTGTCGGCGGCCTGAGTCAGGCTGCCGGTTCGGTCGACTTCGCGAAGGATGGCGAGCGGCTGGATATCAATCATTGACATGACTCCTTGTCATGGAACTCTGATATTATTCCATTTTTCGTCATGCTCAATGGGCGTTATCCGTCTGATGATCAATCAGCATTGGAGGTCGCGATGGCGACGACCCACACTCTTGGCTACCCTCGCATTGGTGAGCGGCGTGAATTGAAGCGCGCGATGGAAGCCTATTGGAAGGGAGACCTTTCCGAATCCGACCTATATCAGGCGGGTGCGGACATTCGGCGCGCAAACTGGCTCAAGCATCGGGACGCCGGCATCAATCTCATTCCGGTGGGTGACTTTTCGTTCTACGACCAGACCCTCGACATGGCCTGCCTACTCGGCAACGTCCCGCCCCGCTTCGGGTGGAAAGGCGGAAAGGCTGACGTCAACACCGCCTTCACGATCGCACGCGGCACACAGGGCGGAGCATCTCTCGTGGATGACGAAAGGGATTGCCAAACCGGCAAAGTGTCGACCTTTGCCAGCGAGATGACGAAGTGGTTCGACACCAATTACCACTACATCGTACCGGAGTTTGATGCGGGCACGACGTTCTCTCTCAGCGCCAGCAAGGTGTTCGACGAATTCGCTGAAGCAAACGCGCTTGGCATCAATGGCAAGCCGGTGTTGATCGGTCCGATCACCTACCTTTCTCTCGGCAAGGTGCAAGATTCCAAAAATCCCGACTTTGATCCGTTCACGTTGCTCGACAACCTGGTGAGCGTTTACGAGGAGGCCATCAAAAGGCTGGCCGCGCAAGGCGCGCAGTGGATCCAATTGGATGAGCCGGTGTTCTCACTCGACCTGAGTGACAGGCAGCGCGCTGCGTTCAAACGCGCCTATGAGCGTTTCGCGAAGGTCAAGGGGGCAGCTAAAATCCTGGTCACGACCTATTTCGGTGGCGTGCGCGACAATCTGGATGATTACCTCGCGCTGCCGGTCGACGCGTTGCACTTCGACTTCGTGCGGGGGGCAGGAGACATCGACGCCGTGCTGGCCAGTTTCCCGAAGGACAAAGTGCTTTCCGTCGGCATCGTGGACGGCCGCAACGTCTGGAAGAACGAGTATGATGTGTCGCTGGCAGTCTTGGAACGCGCAAGGGCGGCGGTCGGCGAAGAGCGCCTGTGGATCGCGCCAAGCTGTTCGCTGCTCCACGTGCCTATAACGCTGAAGAATGAAACCAAACTCGATAGCGAGCTGAAAAGCTGGCTCGCTTTCGCGGACGAGAAACTCATCGAGCTGGCCGAGCTCCGGCAGCTTCTGACGGGGAAAGGCGGCCAGGAGGCGCTCGCCGGCAACCAGGCTGCGGCTGCGTCCCGACAAACAAGTGAGCGCATCCACAATGAAGCCGTCAAGGCGCGCGTCAATGCTGTAACGGAGAGCGATTACCGGCGCGGGTCGCCTTTCTCGGCCCGTCAGGATCTGCAGGCCGCAAAGCTCAAACTACCCGCGTTCCCGACGACGACGATTGGCTCG
Source organism: Pseudomonadota bacterium (assembly GCA_039039985.1). Taxonomy (GTDB): domain Bacteria; phylum Pseudomonadota; class Alphaproteobacteria; order Rhizobiales; family Hyphomicrobiaceae; genus JBCBWG01. Next base: position 21,910 of record JBCCOV010000041.1, read on the forward strand.
TTTCCCCAGACCAAGGACGTTCGCCAAGCCCGCGCTCAATGGAAAAGAGGTGTGCTGAGCGATGCCGACTACGACAGCTTCCTGAAAGAAGAGACAGCCAGATGCGTCGCCTTCCAGGAAGACATCGGGATCGACATGCCTGTTCATGGCGAGTTCGAGCGCAACGATATGGTGGAGTATCTCGGCGAGCAGCTCGAGGGCTTCGCCTTTACCACCGACGGCTGGGTGCAGAGCTTCGGCTCCAGGTACGTCAAGCCGCCGATCATCTTCGGTGACGTCAGCCGTCCCAAACCGATGACCGTTTACTGGTCACAGTATGCGCAGTCGCTGACCAAACGGCCGATGAAGGGCATGCTCACTGGCCCGGTGACCATCCTGCAGTGGAGCTTCGTGCGTGACGATCAGAGCCGCAGCGTGACCACGCATCAGATCGCTCTCGCGATTCGCGATGAAGTCGTGGACCTGGAAGCCGCGGGGATCGCCGCCATCCAGATTGACGAGCCCGCCTTTCGCGAAGGCCTGCCCTTGCGCTGCGCTGAATGGGATGACTATCTCGACTGGGCAGTCAAAGCCTTCCGCCTCAGCGCCTGCGGGGTGAAGGATGATACCCAAATCCACACCCATATGTGCTATTCGGAGTTTAATGACATCATCGGGTCCATTGCCGATATGGACGCCGACGTGATCACTATCGAGACGAGCCGATCCAACATGGAATTGCTCGAGGCCTTCGTCGACTTCAATTATCCGAATGAGATTGGCCCCGGTGTGTACGATATCCACTCGCCACGCGTACCGCCCGAGCGAGAGATGATCAACTTGATGAGGAAGGCCGAAGCGGTCCTGCCCCGCCGCAATCTCTGGGTTAACCCCGACTGCGGCCTGAAGACCCGCCAGTGGCCCGAAGTGATTCCGTCCTTGAAAAACATGGTCGCCGTAGCCAGAGCGCTACGGGCTTCGATGCCAATTGCGCAGCGGTATGAAACGGCGGCGGAGTAAGCTTCGAGCCTGGCAATCAAACGAGGCGGCGCATGGGGGAGACGCCGCTTCTCCCTGAATGAACCAGAAACCGTGTTAGCATCGAGCTGTCACGGAGGTGAGGCAAACAGTTGATCGACCCTCCAGCCGGCAGCGCGGGAGAAACGTCCGACCTGACAGAGGAAGCGAGGTTTCACGCGAAGTGCCTGCCTGAATCTCTGCGGAGCGTCTTCCAGGTCGGGATGTCGCCGAGCCCGGCAAGATGAACGCTTCAGCCAGAAATCCGATGCACGCGCCAAGGATCTCCTGAGCACAAAAGAGGGCAACTCCACACCGCTGGCAGTACACAGCGCTCTTGGAACGTTTGCGATATCTGGCTGTGAAGCGTCAGTCTGCAAGCGAGGCATCGTCTGCGGTTCGTATCGTGCTGCAAACTGCGCATTCACCGATGTTGGATGGTGAGATGACGCAGCGTCTTGCGGTGTAGTATTCGCTCTTGATGCACGGCAGACTTTGGCCCGAACCGGCGAGGCTCAAGCCGAGCGAATCTCTTCTGTTTCTTGAAGCCTTGCGAAGACAGCACCCTCGTCGCCCGTCTGGCCTCGACGGCGGGGTACACACTCGCCCCCGCCTGTGCCGAAGCATGTCAGTCCCAGCTCAGCGCGCCGCCGTTTTGGTACTCGATGACGCGGGTCTCGAAAAAGTTCTTTTCCTTTTTGAGATCCATTGCTTCCGACATCCAGGGGAACGGGTTCTCGGTCTCCTTAAACACCGGGGCGAGCCCCAGTTGGCCGCAGCGGCGATTGGCGATGACGTGCATGTATTGCTCACACAGCCCTGCGTTGAGGCCGAGGAAGCCCCTCGGCATGGTGTCGCGACCGTAGGCGGCCTCCAGTTCTGCCGCCTCCTTCAGCATTGTGCGGACCTCCTCCTGGAAGCCCTTGCTCCAAAGGTGTGGATTCTCGACCTTGATCTGGTTGATGACATCGATGCCGAAGTTCAGGTGAATGCTCTCATCGCGCAGGATGTACTGGTACTGCTCCGCGATCCCAACCATCTTGTTCTGCCGACCGAGTGACAGGATCTGCGCGAAGCCCGTGTAGAACCACATGCCCTCGAAGACAACATAGAAGGCGACGAGATCGCGCAGCAGCGCTCGGTCGGTCTCGGGCGTGCCGGTCATGAATGTTGGGTCCTCGAGGCTCTGCGTGTACTTGAGCGCCCAAGCTGCCTTTTCGGTGATCGATGGCACCTCGCGGTACATGTTGAACAATTCGCCCTCGTCGAGGCCGAGGCTCTCGACGATATACTGGAACGTATGGGTGTGTACGGCCTCCTCGAACGCCTGCCGCAACAAATACTGTCGGCATTCGGGGTTGGTCAGGTGGCGATAGATCGCCAGCACAATGTTGTTGGCAACGAGCGATTCCGAGGCCGCGAAGAAACCAAGGTTACGCTTGATGGCGTGACGCTCGTCTTCTGACAGCCCGTCGCGCGACTTCCATAGCGCGATGTCCGCCTGCATCGAGACTTCAGTTGGCATCCAGTGGTTGTTGCAGCCGGCGAGATACTTCTCCCACGCCCACGTGTACTTGAGCGGTAGGAGTTGGTTTACGTCGGCGCGGCAGTTGATCATCGCCTTGTCGTCGACCGAGACGCGGGCAGCGCCGCGATCGATTTCGCCAAGGCCCGTCGCCTCAGACGGATCGGCAGGTGTCGTAGCTGACAAGGCATCAGGCGATACGGTGGCAGTGGACGCGCGCACGGACGCTGCTGGGTCGGACCAGTCAAGTGGCATGCTCATCTCCGGTTGTTTGAGTGCTTAAAACTGTTGGCTGGCGAACGCGCTTACTGGCAGGCTTCGCACTCCGGATCGTCTATCGAGCAGGCAACCCCTGATATCGGCGTGGTTGGCTCCGGAGCGGACAGCGAGCCGCCGCCCGCCGAGACGGCGTTGAGCTTTCCGTCCGTGCCCTTGAGCGTCGATTTCTCGACATGCGTCGCTGACTGCGTTCTCAGGTAGTAGGTCGTCTTGAGGCCGCGCTCCCATGCGAGACGGTAAAGTGCGTCGAGTTTCCGGCCGTTTGGAGCCGCGAGATAGAGGTTCAGCGACTGGGCCTGGTCGATCCACTTCTGCCGGCGCGCGGCTGCATCGACGAGCCAGTGTGCGTCGATCTCGAACGCCGTAGCGTAGAGCTCTTTGAGATCTTCCGGCACGCGGTCGACCGACCCGAGCGAGCCGTCGAAGTACTTGAGGTCCGAGATCATTACCTCGTCCCACAATCCACGCGCCTTGAGATCGCGCACCAGATAGGGGTTCACCACCGTGAAGTCGCCGGACATGTTGGCTTTGACAAACAGGTTGCGGAATGATGGCTCGATGGACTGCGCAACGCCGACAATATTGGAGATCGTCGCCGTTGGTGCGATCGCCATGACGTTGGAATTGCGCATTCCTGTCGCCGTCACGCGGTCTCGCAAAGCATCCCAGTCCAGCGTGCTCGACGTGTCGAGGCGAAGGTATTCGCCGCGCGCCTCCGCCAGCAGCTCAATCGAATCAATTGGGAGTACGCCACGGCTCCACAACGAACCGTCATAAGACGCATACCGCCCACGCTCGGCGGCGAGGTCGACCGACGCCGATATGGCGAGATAGCTGATCTCTTCCATGCTGGTGTCAGCGAACGCCACGGCCTCGTCGGAGCCCATCGGAATCCGCAGAACTTGCAAGGCGTCCTGATACCCCATCAGGCCGAGCCCCACCGGACGATGGCGCAGGTTCGAATTGCGCGCCTCAGGAATGGTGTAAAAGTTTATGTCGATCACGTTATCGAGCATCCGCATCGCGGTGTTGATCGTGCGAGCCAACCGTTCACGATCGAGCCCGTTCTCGTTAACATGCGCTGCCAGGTTGATCGAGCCGAGGTTGCAGACAGCGACCTCGCTGTCGGACGTGTTCAGCGTGATCTCCGTGCAGAGGTTCGAGGAGTGCACAACGCCACAATGCTGCTGCGGTGAGCGTAGGTTGCACGGGTCCTTGAATGTCACCCAAGGATGGCCCGTCTCGAACAGCATGGTCAGCATGCGCCGCCAGAGGTCGACGGCACGCACCCGCTTTGCGATGCGCATTTCCATGCGCTCGGCCTTGGCCTCGTAATAGGCGTAGCGCTCTGCAAAAGTCGGTCCGTAAAGATCATGCAGGTCGGGCGCTTCATCCGGCGAGAACAACGTCCACATGCCATCCTCGGCCACGCGCTGCATGAACAGATCCGGCACCCAATTGGCCGTGTTCATGTCGTGCGTACGGCGCCGGTCGTCACCGGTGTTCTTCCTCAGGTCAAGGAATTCCTCGATGTCGATGTGCCAGGTCTCTAGGTAGGCGCAAACCGCACCTTTGCGCTTGCCGCCCTGATTGACAGCAATGGCTGTGTCGTTCGCTACCTTGAGGAACGGCACCACGCCCTGGCTTTGACCGTTTGTCCCCTTGATGTGGGAACCAAGGCCGCGGACACGGGTCCAGTCGTTGCCAAGCCCGCCTGCATATTTCGAAAGAAGCGCATTGTCCTGAACCGCCTTGAAGATACCTTCCAGGTGATCGGGTACACTCGTCAGGAAACACGATGAGAGCTGCGGCCTCGTGGTGCCGGAATTGAACAGTGTCGGCGTCGAGCACATGAAGTCGAACGACGACAGGAGGTCATAGAATTCAATTGCGCGCGCCTCGCGATTGATCTCGCGTAACGCCAACCCCATGGCCACCCGCATGAAGAAGGCCTGAGGCAGCTCGAAGCGTTTGCCGCGTGTTTGAAGCAGGTAGCGATCGTAAAGCGTCTGCAGCCCAAGGAACTGGAATTGCAGGTCGCGCTCCGGTTTCAAAGCGGCTGCGAGGCGCTTGAGATCGAAGCGGGCGAGTTCCGGGTCGAGCAGGTCTTCTTCGACACCGCGCGCGACATAGGCGGTAAAATAGTCTGCGTATTGGTCAGCCATCTCCGCCTGGGTCGCTTGTTCCGGCCGACGCAGCACCAAAGACAGCGCTTCAGCGCGAAGTTTGTCCATCAAAAGCCGCGCGCTGACGTAGGCGTAGTGCGGCTCCTTCTCGATCAGTGTCCGCGCTGCCATGATCGGTGCCTGCGCAAGTTCCGGCAGCGTGATACCGTCATAGAGGTTCCTTAGTGTCTCGCCGAGGATCGGCTCGGCCGACACGTCCGCCAGTCCGCAGCAGGCCTCCTCGATGACGCGGACGAGCCGCGCTTCGTCGAGAGCCACTCGGGTCCCGTCGGCCTGCGTCACTGTTATGTTTGTCTTTGGCTCAGCGCTGTCCGTGGCAGCATGCACAGCTTCACGCTCACGGGTCCGGGCCTCGCGGTACAGGACATAGGCGCGCGCAACCTTATGATGCTCGCCCCGCATCAATGCCAGCTCGACCTGATCCTGAACTTCTTCGATTTGGAATGTTCGTCCGGTTTCGCCGCGCCGTGTCAGCGCTGCAACGATCTGCTGCGTCAGGCTCGCGACGACTTCATGCACCCGCCGCGACGCTGCGGCCTGCCCACCTTCAACGGCGAGGAACGCCTTGGTCAAAGCGATCGTAATCTTGGAGGGGTCGAACGGTGTGACTGTCCCGTTACGACGGATTACCTGACATGGTGGCGTTGCGGCCGTTCCCGGTGTCTGCACCACCCGGTGCGTGCCGGCGGAGTGGCTTGCGCCATTGCTATGCGTTTCAAGATTGAGAGACATCGACATGACCCCTGCGTGGTTCTTGGGGGGCATTGCCGATCGGACGCGTGCTGGACCGCGCGCCGCTGGCGCGCAAGCAAGCCTGCAAGCGACCACCGGGACACCCCGCCCGAGGACGTTTCAGATGTCGCGGCAGGTCTCCTGGCTCGCGGGTCAGGGCTTTCGTCCGGTCTTCCCGAAGCGCTTCCGCTTCAGTGACATCGTTGGACGACAGCTCGCCGCTTACAGTTGCGGGGGCAGCCCCGGCATTGCCTTTGCAGGCGCACCGGGTTCCCTCTTAGCTTGGAGCGAAGATCAAGCCCCAAGAACCTCGACACCTAGATATCGCTGCGATTCGATTCCTCGGCACAAGATGTGCCGTCGCAAATGTGGATGTGCTGTGGCAAAACCGTGCAAGCCCATATGTTGATGCGCCTCCGCGAACTTGAAAGGTGCGGCACGCATGGCTTTTCCGGCTAATTGCGTCGTCGGCCTCACCGAGGAGACCGTGGAGAGGCTCGACCTCCTTGGATCGCGCTGTCGGCGTGTCGGGCCACGCAGTGGGCCCGCCCAGCGTTCGTCGTGAGAAGCCGCGCGTGTCAGCTTTCATCACCGCCGACATCCCGAAGACTCTCGTGCTTGAAGCAGGGTTCGTGTTGCTCCTACCGCAAGTGAAACCGCGGCCCCGCGAACTGCCGGCCTTGAACTTCGCTTCGTCGATCGCTGCCGCGGCATCTTTGAACATGCTGACATCGACAAAGAGATCGACGAACCGGGTGCAGAGGGATTGAATATCCGTATAGTTGTTCTTTCGATCATCAGTGATTGTTTTGATATCAGTAGCGAGCTGCCCCGTCAGTCACATCAGCTCGACAATGCGTCTTGCCTCTCGGTCCGGGCGTCGGCTCAGATACCCGCGGTTCAGGTAGCTGTAGACGTGCAGCTTGAGCATATCGGGGGGGGCGAAGGCAGACCGGTCGCGTCTAGTTTGGCGCCCGAGAACCCGATCGCGCCAAGATCGAGTTCGGCGATGAGGGCTTGCGCCCGTTTGTCCTCGCCAAGTCGGGCCGTCTCTGCGCGAAACGTCGCCACGAGAAACCGTGCGATGCTCTCCCAATCGTCCTGTGCGGCGCGGGTTGTCGGATCCAGGAAAATACGGCG
>JBCCOV010000042.1:0-28621 GCA_039039985.1 Pseudomonadota bacterium
GCACAACGCACGATCGACGCAATTCGTCGGCGAGGCTGGGCCAGTGGGCGCGGCGTGCGCATTGGCCTGAAGTGGCTATTGCGCTGGTGGAAAATCGTCTCCCCGTTCGGGTATATCCTCAGCGCCCTCGGCTGGCTGGCGGATCTGGGCACAAAGGGATACGACGCGGACACCCGACGACGGCTCAAGATCCTAAATCTCATTGCCTATCTGATCGCGGCGACAACGCTGATCTATGCCGTGCAGCATTCGCTGATGGATTATAGTCGGTTCGCGCTTCTCATCTGGGTCAATGCCGCACTTGTCCCAATCGCAATCCTGGTGCCGTTTTCGCACCGGTTCAGCCCGATCGCCGGCGGCCTGATCATCGTGATTGCCGAGTGGATCGGTTTGACCCTGATCACCTCGCTGCTCGGCACGGACTCTGGCGTTCATATGCAGTTCTTCATCGCCGCAGCTGCCGCATTTGTCGTATTCGGGCTTGAGCGCATCCGACTTGTTCTCGCGACGGTGATTTCCGCACTCGCGCTACACCTCTATTGCGCGTTTGCCCTGCCGCCCGATTCCGCATTCATTGCCGAAGCACCCCAGGTCGTCGACGGGATCTATATTCAAGCGGTCGTCACAACGACGGGTTTGATCGGCGCATCCGTTTGGTACGCTTTCCAGCTTGTCGAGACCGCGAAGGCCGAAACGGACATGTTGCTGCGCAATATTCTGCCCGACGACATTGTCGAGCGGTTGAAGACGCGGCCAGGCGAAGTCGTTGCGGACTCACATGACTCGACGGCTGTACTGTTTGCCGACGTCGTCGGTTTCGTCGCATTGGCCAAGTCGCTTGGGCCGGAGAAAGTCGTCCGCCTACTCAACGAACTCGTGCGCGCGTTTGATTCCCTCGCGGAACAGCACGGCGTTGAAAAGATCAAGACAATGGGCGACGGCTACATGGCCGTAGCTGGCGTTCCGACGCCCATCGAGCGGCCGACCGTTCGACTGGCGGCCTTTGCGCTCGATATGCTGGCAGAAGTCGAGCGCGTTCGCGAGCAACACGGCCTTGAGCTGCAACTCCGGCTCGGCATGGCAAGCGGACCGCTGATGGCCGGGGTGATTGGAACCCGCAAATTCACATATGATGTATGGGGAGACACGGTCAATCTCGCTGCGCGGCTTGAAAATCGCAGTGCGCCTGGGCGCTTGCTCGTTTGCCCGGCATCCCACGCCAAGTTGGAGGCCGAGTTCGAACTCGAAAGCCACGGAGAAGTCGACATTAAAGGTGTTGGAAAGCGCCCGGTCTGGTTTGTCGTGAAATCAAAGACCGGAGATCACGGCGTGTTCCGTCATGAGTTTGCCGGTGAAGACGCTGCTATACCGTCGGCCCGCCTTGAATCCCGAACCGCGTCTTGATTCGCTGAAACAGCTGATCGCGAACCTGGCGGTACCCATCCAGAATCTGTTCTCGCCGGCCATGAGCGGCCAACAGGGTCGCGTCCAATGTCGGCCAGTATTCGACCTCAACCGCCATCGTTCGCGTCAATTCAAGCGCCTGGTGATGGGCTTCCGGCGACAGAGATATGATGAGATCGAAACTTGTATCGTTTAAGTCCGCAAGCGTGTGCGGCCGGTGCCGCGATAGATCGATCCCGATTTCCTCCATCACCGATATGGCAAACCCATCCACTTGGCCGGCACGCACGCCGGCCGACGTCACGTACGCGCGACCGCCGCATAAATGGGATAGCATGGCCGCGGCCATCGGCGACCGGACAGCATTCATTGTGCAAGCGAAAAGGACAGCCCCGGGTAGGTCATTGCGCCCCGGCAACGGTTCAACCTTTCCAATGCAGTGCACAAATCAACGTAAAAAGCCGGCGCGAGGTATCATGATCGATTGCGATCTTGCCCTCCAGCCGCTCACAAAGCAGCCGGCTTCCTTCGTCGTGCAGACCCCGACGTCCCATGTCGATCGACTGTATGCGCGAGGGCGGCGCCGTTCGGATCGCATCGTAGTACGACTCGCAGACCAGAAAGTAATCTTTGATCACCCGACGGAACGGCGACAATGAAAACATGTGGGTGGTCAGTGCATGCTCATCGGTATCCGCGATGCTGAAATGCAGTCGGTCCTCAGCAATTGACAGTTTCAGATGATAGGGACCTCGGTCATATCCCTCCAGACGGAAACTATTTTCCTCGAGAATATCGTAAATCGCGACCTCGCGCTCATGGTGGATGCTCGCGTTGGAACGCCGAATAGACGCGGTATCGAGTGTCAGGCCGACAATCCTGTCGCGAGGCAAGTCGGGCTTCGGCTGATCCGACATCGTCAACTCTCCACGTGCCGCTCCGATGAGATCGTTATGCGCTGTCCAGCCGAATTGCGACCGACCTGGCGTGTGCATCCAGGCCTTCAGCCTCCGCGAGACGCACGGCAGCCGGTCCAAGCGCACCAAGCGCCCGTCGATCGAGCTTGAGCACAGACGTCCGCTTCATAAAGTCCAGCACCCCGAGGCCAGAGGCATGGCGCGCACTCCGTGCCGTAGGAAGCACGTGATTCGTCCCCCCGACGTAATCTCCAATCACCTCAGGCGTCAGTGCCCCAAGGAAAACCGCACCGGCATTTCGAATCTTGGCGGCCAGCGCATCCGGGTCATCAACTGCGATCTGGAGATGCTCAGCCGCAATCCGGTCGGCAAGGGCTGGGGCTTGGCCAAAGTCCTGGACCACGATGATTGCGCCAAGCGTATTCCAGCTTTCCGCGGCAATGCTCTGGCGCGGCAACGTCTCCAGCTGCTGCTCGACAGCGGCGATGACTTGCGCGCCGAAGTCCGCATCTTCCGTCATCAGGATCGACTGGGCATCGACGTCATGCTCCGCCTGGGCCAACAAATCAGCCGCGATCCATTCCGGATTGTTGTTGCGATCCGCAATGATGAGAACTTCTGACGGTCCGGCAATGCTATCGATCCCGACGGTGCCGAAGACCTGGCGCTTGGCTGTTGCAACATAGGCATTCCCCGGCCCGACAATCTTGACGACCGGCGATATGGTCTCTGTGCCATACGCAAGTGCCGCAACGGCCTGTGCACCGCCGACCCGATAAACCTCGTGGACGCCGGCCAGTTTTGCGGCCGCCAGGATCAGAGGATTGAGCTCACCTCGCGGTGCAGGAACGACCATAACCAGCCGCGGCACACTGGCAACGGACGCGGGGACCACATTCATCAAGACAGAGCTGGGATACGACGCCATGCCCCCTGGCGCATAAAGGCCGGCCGATTCCACCGTGGTCCATCGCGTGCCAAGAACTGCACCGAGATCATCCGTATAAACGTCATCTTGTGGCAGTTGACGCTGGTGGTGGCTGCGGATCCGATTGTGAGCCAGCTCCAGCGCATCCAAGTCGGCCGCTTGACACGCGCTCACGGCGGCATCGATTTCGCTTACGGACACGCGCAGCGTATCGGGCGTCAGCGATACGTTATCGAAGCGCTCGGTAAACGCCAGCAAAGCGCTATCACCATCCGTGCGAACCGCGCTGACGATGTCTCGCACCTGACGATCGACGTCATCGGACGTCTCGCGCTTTTGAGCCAGAAACGCAGCGAAACGACCCTCAAAGTCCGCCTCGGCAATGTTCAGGATCTGAGGCATCTCACAGCAACCTATTCGTGCTCGCCATCGGGTGGCTCGGTATCATGCTTGGGCATCGACGCCGTAGACCATGCCGCGCCCAGGTCGCGCAACTCAGCCTCGACGTACTCGACATCCAGTCGGAGTGCTGCACCGCCGGAAAAGACAATCTCGATCGTTCCCTCGGCAGCGCCGTTCCCCGCCTGCGTAAATCCGATGGTCAACATCGATAACACACGACGCTTGTCGTTCAGATCGATGGCTTGCATTTGAACCCGTGACACACGCTCAAACCGAAGCGCGCATCGACGCCGTTCGAACTTGCTCTTGCCGGCAGTAGACTGCGTTTCCATGTCGCCACTCAAAGCCGACATCCAGTCGAACCGATTGGCAATCAATGCAAAGCGCCGCTGAGCCCGAAAATAGGCCATATCTTCCACCCGCACGACCGCATCCTGCAGTTGCGCGGCCAGCATGGCGAGGTCCTCGCCATCGAGCGCGATCAGCTTCAAATCCTGCATGTCAGTAAAGCTTCCGCACCTCGCACGAGACACTCATTTCAGGCAAACGCCGACGTTTGGATGCGCTGCGCAACCAGCAACGATCGAGGCGGACACGCGTGTAATGTCCGGACAAATAGTGACTTCGGTGCATTCGCGCAAATGCTGTTCGCAAACCGATGAGCTGTCCCATCAACCGGACAACCGCTCGATTTCAGCGCCACAAGCCGAAAGTTTCTGCTCAATGCGCTCAAATCCTCGATCCAGATGGTAGACGCGATTGATCATTGTTTCACCGTCCGCAACGAGCCCCGCGATGACGAGTGAGACAGACGCGCGCAAGTCCGTCGCCATCACGGGGGCGCCCGTCAGGCTCTGGACGCCGGTGATTGTCGCCGTATCGCCGCGCAGCTGAATATCGGCACCCAGACGCACCAGCTCTTGCACGTGCATGAAACGGTTCTCAAAAATCGTCTCACGGATAACGCTGGTGCCCTCCGCCTTCGTCATTAGCGCCATCATCTGGGCCTGAAGATCAGTTGGGAAGCCCGGAAACGGCTGGGTCTCGACGTTGATCGGCCCTAACCCAGAGCCGTTGCGCGCAATCCGCACGCCGGCTTCGGTTTCAGCAACTTCGGCACCGGCACGGGTCAATTCCTGCAGCGGCAAGTCAAGCAAGCCGCGCCGCGTTCCCACCAGCTCGACATCGCCTCCCGTGGCCGCAATAGCCATGGCGAACGTCCCGGTTTCTATGCGGTCCGGCAGAACCGTGTGGACCGTGCCCTCAAGCTGGGAACAGCCCTGTACGCGCAGCGTTGACGTATCGATGCCGTCAATTTGCGCACCCATCTTAACGAGACAGCGCGCCAAGTCGCCAACTTCCGGCTCGCGCGCGGCATTCTCGATCAACGTCTCGCCGCGCGCCAGGCTTGCAGCCATGAGGACGTTGTGCGTCGCGCCGACGGATACTTTGGGGAAGACGATGCGATTGCCACGCAGCCCCTTAGGCGCCTTGGCGACAACGTATCCGCCGTCGATTTCAATGTCGGCACCCAGTTGCTTGAGGCCCATCAAGTGCAGATCAACAGGCCGGGTGCCAATTGCGCACCCACCCGGCATCGATACGCGGGCCACACCCATGCGAGCCACCAGCGGACCGATGACCCAGAAACTGGCGCGCATGCGGGAAACAAGCTCATACGGCGCCGTCGTATCAACAATATCACGGGCCGTCAGATGAAACGTCTCCCCAACCATGTCCGGCAAATCGGCGCGCTTTCCGTCGACGGAATGGTCAACACCATGGTTCCGGAGAATCCGTGCCAGGAGATTCACATCCGCAAGGTTCGGTACATTTTTCAATGTCAGCCGGTCTGGTGTCAGCAGACTGGCAATCATCAGCGGCAGTGTCGCGTTCTTGGCACCTGAAACTGGTATGCGTCCGCTCAGTGGGTGGCCACCAACAATCTTAATCCGGTCCATTGCGTCTTCCGTCTGGTGGCGCCAAGAGCGGGAAACACCGCCGGCGCGTCGTTAAATCAACAATTTGCCAGTCAACTGCTCCGGCGACGACACACCCCTCTATCACATCCAATCGCTTCTGAGAGGCACTTGGACTGCAGCCATGACCTGCGAACTGCAGTCATGACTTGGATTGCATCTACGACAAGGCGGGAATGCGGTCTTATGCGCTCCGGCATAAGTCGTCCGGCGAGGACACCGCACTCGGATGCAACTAGTCCTGTGAACGACCGTCTTTGCCGGCACTGCGGGCCTGGGACTGCGCCTTTCGTTTTGCCAGATTAGCACGCAACGCGCTCGCGAGCCGATCCTCGCGCTCGCGATTTGATCGGGGCCGTTGCGCCGTTGGCTCTGCCGACGTTTGCGCAGCATCTTCGTGCAGATCGTCCTGATCGGGTGCTTCTATCATCGACGTCCTAATCGACTGCCTAGACTCTCTAAGTGACTGCCGGCCAAATGATTGCAGAACCGCGTCATGTTCCAAGCCCAACCGGTGGCCACGACATAACACGTGGCTCAAGAGACGGAACCAGTCTATCGCAGACGCAGAGCCGGCAACAGGCCGTCAATTGGCTTTGAGACCGTCATGCACACTAATCCACTGCTTGCGGCAACCGTGTGAATATGGCAAGAGCCGGTCGGTGTGCGTGAGTTAACTACGCATGTGCGCGCCGTGCAGCGTTGCATGACATCAGGTGCGGCCCACGTCGTCCGCGTAACTCACGCGACGGTATAGATTTGCTGCCGTAGCTCAGTGGTAGAGCACTCCCTTGGTAAGGGAGAGGTCGAGAGTTCAAGTCTCTCCGGCAGCACCATCGTCTCGGCTCGCGCCAGTATGCGCTGAGCCCCCTGGCTCCACGAGGGCTGTACGTGCGCACCGATCCAACTCGGATGCCCGGACTGCAGACCTGGCGAGCCGGAGCGTCCCTGCAGGTGCAAGCTGCGCACTTGCACTATCTCCTTTTCATGGTAGACAGATTATCCGCACACACCATTAAATTATCAGATCACGTGATGCGACGCGACACAACATCGGAGACACTTCATTTTGTCGGACAGCTGAAAAACGCGTCCGATATAACCAGTGTGTTTCGCACCCTTACGGAAGCCGTGTCTAAGTTCGGCTTTCAGCACTTCCTCGTCACCGGTGTGCCGTTGCCAGGTCAAACGCTCAGTTCGCAGGTGTTGCTCTCTGGTTGGCCCACGGAGTGGTATCACCGTTACAACGATAACAACTACGTGTCCCATGATCCTGTCGCGCGGCTCATTGTGCGTTCGACCAAGCCCTTTGCCTGGTCAAGTCTCGACGTCAGGACAAATGCTTCGAAATTGTCTCGTCAAGTTATGAACGAGGCCAGAGAATTTGGGATGGCGGATGGGTTTACCGTACCCATTTATGGATACAACGGCTATCAGGCATGCGTCACCATGAGCGCAGATCGCGTGGTTGACCTTTCGTCTGAAGAGCAAAACGCCATTTATCTTATTTCACTCGTGGCGTTTTCAACTGCGAAGGCGCTTATCACCGGCACACCCAACGATGAGGACGGCGACGATGACATCACGCTTACAGAGCGAGAACGTGAGATCATCGGTTGGGTATCTGTCGGAAAGACAAACTGGGAAGTCTCCAAAATCCTTGCCTTGAGTGAGAAAACAGTCGAGAAGTATTTGGCCTCAATTGCCAGCAAGGTCGGCGCAGTCAATAGAGCGCACACCGTCGCGGAGCTGTTGCGTCGTCGCGTTATTCACTAGACCAATTCCACCGTAGGCGACACCACTTCACCGGCCTACACTCTACCCCGAATCCAGGTTTCTCCGAGTTCCGCATTCTTGAGTCAGCGACATCGAAAACACCCGATGTCGCCAGGCCACTTATGAAATAGACCACTCGTGAAATAGGCCGCCCATGAAAGCGTGCTGTTGGGTGACCGGCCAGGACGACCAAAACGACAGGGGTGGGATGGTTCGAGCGGAACGTGAAACGCGCTAGACTGCGCCGCTTTCTTCAAGCAAATCATCGCAGATTGAACTTGCTAAGCGGTACAGCAAATCACTCTCATCAGGGTCCGCCAAATGCCTGAAGATTTTGGCTTTCAAATAGGTGAGTTCTTGACCTGACTGACAACCGATAATCGTTTCAATGATGTCGGTCTGCCTATCAAGCAGAACATCGATCTCCTTGGCGAGAACCAATTCAGCCTTTTCATTGTCAGACAGCGCACTCAAACGTTCATTGAGTTTCCTGATCTGTTGTTCAAGCGCGTCGTATCGCTCCGAAAAGACCACTCCCTGCCGGCTACTCTCTCTAAACTCGCGCATTGCGTCACCGTTTTCTAAAGGCGCTCGACAACTGTCGGCGTACGTTAGGCAGTCGCCCGGTGGACGCTGATAGCGTAGTCGACACCGGGAACTTGGCGAAGCTTCAACAATCCCCACGCCTTGCGAAGAGCTGTATCACTCATCGCAATTGTAAAGGCGATGGCTGGTTCGCCTTCCAACTCCTGTGATAGTCCAATTGGCACAACGTCGAATCCGAAATCGGAAAAGCGTGCGATCCGCATTGGATGGGTCTGCATGCTCAAACTGTCTAACTCTTGTCCTCCGGCTATTTGCAGGGCCGCAAAAGGAAGCAAGAAGCCGATGTTTCCAACTTCCTGTTACGGTAGCAGCCAGTCAGCTGCGGTGCGCCTCGTGTTGCAACGTCGTCAAGGCGGGATTCCCTTACTCGTCAGCACAAAGGGTGATGTGGAAAACTACTCCACCACAAGTTACGGGAATTGCCACATCACGCTTTATACAGATCATCCCCGTCTTGCCAAGTGGAATAAACGATCGAAAGTTACTGGAGGTCGACTATGCTGCATCGGGCAGGGCAGCTGAAAGTATTTGAAATGATGACGTTCGGACAACGCCTACGCGACGCGCGAAAATCCGCTGGATACCGAACAGCACAGGCTTTTGCGACGGAAATAGGCCTCGATCAAAACCGCTATACGAGATATGAGCGGGGTGAGGTTGAACCGAACTTGTTTGTGCTGCGAAAAATCGTCGAACATACGAATGCTTCGGCAGATTGGTTGCTCGATACTCAATTCGCGAAGGTAAATAGATCGCTTCAAGACGAGTAGCTGGTGCGAATTGTATGGTTCTAATAAAAGATATAAATGAGTAGTCGTCATCAACTTGCAAAGCAAGGATTAAAAGACACAGGAACTCAATTGTTGAGGTTGCCAAACGACGTGCGGGCGGCCCTACCGTCGGCAGCTGATAGGGCGCTTGGACCGGATTTTCAAACACGCCGACTCTTGCAGCACCACAACCACAGCGCTGCAACCACAGCAAAATAGCCTCGGCGTCGTTTTGGATCGCAACGCGCCGCGCGTTACAGCGCGAACGACAACGTAATGCTGATCGACAAGACGACAACCGTGCTCAGGCCCAGCCGCAGCCGCTCGTACCACAGCGGCGCTTCGCCGCGCCGGACGGACTGGATGTCGTAGATCAAAAGCAAAACAAATCCGACCGCTAGTACGAACAAGCCCGTCCGCGTCCCGAGAAACAGCGCAAACCACGCAAGCAGGGACGGTAGAACGCTGACCACGTACCGCCGCCAGAGAACAATCCTCTCAGATGCAGGCGTGGCCATTGCAAGCCCCCACTGCACGCCGCCTAGGAACGACAGAATAATTGCCGCATAGAGCAGCAGGGCCGGAATGGTGAGATGGGCGCCAAGCCAATTGGGAATGGCCAGCTCCGGTTGGGCAATTGCCAAGAACGGCAAAGCGATGAACGGTATCAGGCCGAGGATCCCAAGCAGCAATGCTGCAAGCGGCATACGATCCGGGCTCTGCCCTAACGAACGCTGCATTTCGCCTTAAATCCCGCGATGAACTCAAGCAAGCGCCCGTCCGCACTGCACCGTTATGGTGAACGTAAGTTCAGAACGCGCGCAGAGCGCCGACGGACCATCGAAGCTCTGATATACGCCGCTGCGACACCAAGAAAAGCCCAACATGCTTGAATTGGCGCGATCGCAGCCCAATGTTGTGCAGTGCAATATGCGAAGAAACGCCGCATTCACGCGGATTTCAGTGCGACAGGCTTTCGCGGGCCAGATCCGCACCGCGCGATCTGTCGTTATCGGATCATGCAAGACACAAGCATGTATGCGCCAACACTTCTGATTGCAGACGGGGACGCCTTGTTCCTGCGATGCCTGCGCCGCGTTATGGAGCGGCGGGGATACATCGTCACGGCCTGCACAACGATGAGAGCGGCGGTCAAAAGCCTCGAATCGACGCACTTCACGTTTGCGATCATCGAGCTGCGGCTCGAGGACGGCAGCGGTTTGGATCTTCTGGAGTTGCTACGCGAGCGGACCCCGGACACGCGTGTGGTCGTACACACCGGCTATGGGAACATCGCGACGGCGGTCGCCGCCACCAAGCTCGGCGCGCAGCAATACCTGATCAAGCCCGCTGATGCGCACGAGATCGAAGTGGCCCTTCGCGGTGGAGACTATCCGCTCTCCAAGGACCGGAAATTCCCGCGGCCGGAAGTGCTGGAATTTCGTTACTTGTTGGCAATGTATGAGCGCCATGGCCGAAACATGAGCGAGACCGCGCGAGCTGCGAGCATGCATCGTCGCACCTTGCAGCGCATCTTGCGCCGCCATGGCGTCGGCCCGTCGGAACAGGTTCCGCCTGAGGCGCGCACCGAGCCGCGGCATCTACGCCGTGTACTGCGGGTGTGGAAGGCGCTTTTGGAGGGATCGGACTCCATCAAACCGCCCCTAGATTGCGACGGCACCGGCGATCACAAAAGCGACAGCGAGGCCGAAAGCGGCAGCAGCGGCACACAACAAAATGCATCGCCCGTGTACCAGGAGGAACATGTGAACTGAGGACGTATGGTCTACGTTGAGAAGCACGTGACCTGACCTCCCAGGTCTCGTTTCCTCCCTAGACCTTAGGCCGCCGATTGGCGGCCTTCTTTTTGCTCAATCCGATGGCTCAACGTCGTAAGTGACACCAGCGAGATAAAGCCCGTCGGGCGGAGCAAGAGCGGCACACGCACGCCGATCGCGCGACCGTAGCGCGGCAGCCAGGTCATCGGCGCTCCACTTGCCGGCACCAACCTGCTTCAGACAACCGACAATCGAGCGTACCTGGTGGTGCAAAAACGATCGCGCAACCGCCACCACGTGGATCTCTGCGCCAACCCGGCTGACATCCAATCTGTCCAATGTCTTGACCGGTGATGCTGCCTGGCAAGCCGCGGCACGGAATGTCGTAAAGTCATGTTGGCCGGTCAGCTGTTGCGCCGCCTCGTGCATGGCCGCGGCATCGAGCGGCACGGGCACCCACCACACGCGATGGCGATCCAGCGCAGGGCGCGCGCGCCGCGGCAGAAGACGATACAGGTATTGCCGAGACGTAGCACTGAACCGGGCATCAAAGTCATCCGCCACCGCCTGACACGCCACCACGGCGATCGGATCAGGTTTCAGGTGATAGTTCATCGCTTCGCGGATTTTCAGCGGATCCCAGTCGCGCGCGAGATCAAAGTGGGCAACCTGCTGGATGGCATGAACGCCGGCATCCGTTCGCCCGGCCCCGCGGGGCACCAGTTCTTCGCCACTAAAGCGGGCAATCGCCGACGCGAGCTGCCCCTGCACCGATCGGCCGTTTGCCTGGATCTGCCACCCGACAAAGGGCGTGCCGTCGTACTCGATGTCGATGCGATACCGCGGCATACCGTAAGACCAGTGTCCGAGTTTGTGGAACCCGGACACCTATCGATTGATCTGCGAAGACTCAAGACATCGCAAGCAACCCGCGCTCGTTAGAACGCCCCCGCGCTGCCGGCTCTGCCGCCGCGCCGAACGGACTTGGTGCCGCCAAAGCGACCGTGATTGTTGATCACGCCACCAACCGTTCCCGGACCGCGCGACGCCGCACCGGGACCTGAATTGTAGTGGTAGTTGTGGTTCGTACTTCTGCTGATGACCCGCTTGTTCACGTCCTTGATCGACAAGGTCAGCGGTGTCGCATTGTCCGGATTGACGATCATTCTGCGAGTCGGCGGCATCGGGCGGAACACGCGCACGCCTTCTTCGATCGTAATCACGGCGCCGTAGTACGGCCGCGGCTCGACCCGAACGGTGTAGGCATCCTGCGCCGACGCGCTCGCAACGCCCAGCGCACCGACCACTGCACTGGCCACGATATTGGCCAGCGTCGCCAGTCCTAACCGACCTATAACGGAGTAGCGGAGCATGATTGTCCTCAAGGTGTCGTTAGCGATCGCAAAGACACTATCGCCACCTCGGAACGAGGCTTCATAATTCGTTCACGATGATGAATCCGAGGACTCCACGCTTGGCAACACCGTGCCGGCCGCTATCGGCCGCCCGCGCAGGAATTCATCACGCGTCATGGCGCGTTTACCTGCACGCTGCAGCACCTCGCACCGGATGCCGCCCGTACCGCATGCGACCGTTAACTGATCATCGAGCACAGTACCCGGCGCACCACCAGCAACCGGCACCAGCTGCGACGACAAAACCTTCACCCGCTCCGCCGCACCATCACCCGGCAACAAGAACCAGGCTCCCGGGAAGGGGGACAGACCCCGGATATGATTATGCACATCGTCCGCGGTACGCCGGAAGTCGATCCTGGCCTCCGACTTCTCGATCTTGGCCGCATATGTGACGCCATCCTCGACCTGCGGGGTCGCCACCAGACTGCCACGCGCGAGCGCCGATAACGCACGGACCGTGAGACTGGCGCCGCGCTCGGACAAAACATCGTGCAATTCGCCGGCCGTCATGTCAGGTCCGATCGGAACCTGCTCGGCGAGACAAATCGCGCCCGTATCCAATCCCTCATCCATTTGCATGATCATGACGGCGGTTTCCTCATCTCCAGCCATAATCGCGCGCTGGATCGGCGCTGCGCCCCGCCAGCGCGGCAAAGCTGAGGCATGAACGTTCAGACAGCCGTGCACCGGCGCTTCGAGTATCGGCTTCGGCAAGATCAATCCGTAGGCGACGACAACGGCAACATCCGCCTCGTGAGACGCAAACACGGCCTGAGCGTCGCCATCGCGAAGGGATCGTGGCGTGTAAACATCGAGACCAGAAGAAGCCGCAAACTGATGCACGGGAGACGGCACCTCACTCATGCCCCGGCCGGCGGGACGCGGCGGCTGCGAATACACGGCCACGATATCGTGGCCGGCCGCCATAATCTCTGACAAGGTTGGAACGGAAAAGTCCGGCGTTCCCATGAAAACAACGCGCAGCATAGTCAAATCTCCGCTCGATGTGACGCGATCTTATTGAGTTTTGCCGGGGCGTGGGCCGGAGGCGCAAGACCGCCAATGGCGAACAAGATCTATACCGTGCGCGCAGCCTTCTTCAGTCTGCGCACGATCATGTTGCGCCGAAGGGGGGACAAGAAATCGATAATCAGCTTGCCGTCGAGGTGATCGATTTCATGTTGTATGGCCGTTGCAAGCAAGCCGTCCGCTTCCTGCACTTGCGCGACACCGTGCCTGTCCAGATAGCGCACAGTGACGCTGGCCGGCCGATCAATGTGCACCAGCACGTCCGGTAGTGATAGACAGCCTTCCTCATGAGACCGCAGTGTGTCGCCAAACCGCTCAATCACCGGGTTGACCATGCAGATCGGATCCGGCTGGTCGTCCTCGCCGGCCACATCAAGAACCAACAAGCGCCGCGGAATCCCAATCTGAACCGCAGCGAGCCCGATCCCTGGTGCGTCGTACATCGTCTCAAACATGTCATCGACCAAGACCTGCAGCGTGTCGTCGAATGCCTCCACTGGCACCGAGGTCTCGCGCAGGATCGGATCTGGAACAGTGATGACTGGCTTGATTGTCATACGATCGAGATAGGTGAGATCAGCGACCGGGTCAATTTGCCGGCTTCGCCCCGGGCCCGCCGCGCCGCGCAGCCTGGGGCTTTGCAGCCGTCTGCCGCCGCCAAGCCTCACGACCGATAATGAAGAGAATCTTATAGCCTGCAAGCACGGTGCCCCGCACGGTGCCTGAAACTTTCGAGACGCCGATACGATTGCGATACCGCACGGGAACCTCGGCAATCGCGAGGCCCTTTTCAACGGCCTTGATCTGCATTTCAACCGTCCAACCGTAGTTGCGATCGGCCATTTCTAATCGGTCCAACGCCGTCTTTCGGATTGCACGGAACGGACCGAGATCCGTGTAGCGCGTGCCCCAGATCAGCGCGATCAGCCGCGTTGCCAGCCAATTGCCGAACCGTTGCGGCAACGTCAGCGAGCCCGATTCCCGCACACCTTGCGTGCGCGAGCCGAGCACGAAGTCGGCCTCACCATGTATGATCGGATCAACCAGGGCTGCCATGTCGGACGGGTAGTCGCTGTAATCGCCGTCGAGAAAGACGATAATGTCTGCATCCTGCGCAAGCGCAATGCCTGCGAGACATGCCGCACCATAGCCGGGTTCCGGCTCGCGAACGACTGTCGCACCGGCAGCCCGCGCAACCTGCTCGGTCTCGTCCGTCGAACCGTTGTCAGCGACGATGACGCGATCAACCCAGCCCGGGATTTCGGCAATAACCCGCGCGATGGCGTCCGCCTCATTGAGCGCTGGAATAACGCAAACCACCCGTGCTCCGTCCTTCATGCACAACTCCGCGGCTTTCAGCTCATGACGACAGGCACATCACCCCTGTGCCTGATAGGCTGATATAGCATTCGGTTTCCTGAATGGTTCCTGTAAGGTCGGCTACCGCGGCGTCAAGGAGACCCGGTCAATGTGTCTGGTGCACAGCCAGACTGCGACAACACCGAAGAAGATACCGCCGACCAGATTACCGGCCAACACGCCATGGGCACCGGCAAACATGCCGCCAACCGTGACGAACGGCACCGTACCAAGCGTTGCGCGTGACCAATTCATCAGTGTCGACATGTGTGGCCGGCCGAGCGTGTTGAAAACGGCATTGGTGACGAACAGCGCGCCGAGAAAGACGAACAGGGGCGAAAGCCATCGACAAAAGAAGTAAATGAGCTCCGCTGCAACGCCTTCGACACGAAACGCCGCGACGACAAGAGGCGCAGCTGTGGCCAGGAGCACCCAAGCCGCAAACGTGAACGCCGCCGTTACCTTGAGTGCCTCGAAATAGGCCTCCCGCAGGCGTCCGTATGCGGCAGCCCCGTAGTTTTGACCGATAATCGGTCCAATCGAGGCCGACAACGCGAATATGGCGCCGAATGCGACAGGGATGACGCGTCCGATGATCGCCCAAGCGGCCACGGCACCATCGCCGAACGGCGCCATGGACGCGGTCACATAGCCATTTGCGAACGGCGTTGCCAGCGCCGTTGCTACGGCGGGAATTGCAACACGCGCCAAGGCGCGGGAATCGGGTGCCAGCGTCTTCCGGTCAAAAGGGCCGGCAAGATTGTGGACCCGTACGACGCCGTATAGTCCAATCGCCATAGCGACCAACCGCGCACAAGCGGACGCAATCGCAGCGCCATGGATGCCGAGACCCAGCGAAAATATCAGAATCGGATCAAGCGCGACGTTGACTGCGGCTCCGGTCAGCGTGACGTACATGGCCCGTTTCGCGTCCCCTTCGGAACGCAAAATAGCCGCACACGTCATACCAACCGAAAGCGCCGGCATTGCAGGCAGGACAATGCGGGCAAACTCGCACGCGACTTGATGAGTTCTTGCCATGGCGCCGAGAAGTTTCAGCAGTTGCGGGGCGAGGATCCATAACGTGAGCGCCATACACGCACTGATGACGAACGACAGTATAATCGCGTTTGTCGTCAGGCGGCGTGCCTTTTCGCGCTGCCCTGCGCCAATTGCGGGAGAGACGAGCGCGGTTGCGGCAATCGACAAACCGATCCCGACCGAAATCATCATGAAGACGACGATGCTGGCGTAGCCGATTGCGGCGACCAGCACCGTGTCATCAAGCAATGAAACAAAGAGGATATTGGCAAGTTCGCCGACAAAAATGGCCATCAAACCAAAGGCGCCGGCACCAGTCATAACAAGGATATGTCGACGCAGCGAACCGGATACAAACTTAGGTGCCGGTGGCGTGTATGCGGCACCGTCCGACTCCGTCATGCCGGACGCCTGGATCGGATCGCGGCGGCAAGCGTCCCGTCGTCAAGGTAATCGAGCTCACCGCCAATGGGCACGCCTTGAGCGATTTGCGACACGGTGACGCCGGCGTCCGCAAGCAGGTCCGTTACGTAATGCGCCGTCGACTGCCCCTCGACCGTCACGTTCAACGCGAGCAAGACCTCATGGACCTCGGGCTCTTTGGCGCGGGCAACAAGCGTTGCGAGATTGAGCTGATCCGGGCCGATACCATCGAGCGGGGAGAGATGGCCGCCGAGCACATGATAGCGCGCGTTCACGACTCCGGCACGCTCCAAGGCCCAGAGATCTCCCACATCCTCGACAACCACAATCAACGACGCATCACGCCTGGGATCAGCGCAAATGGTGCAGGGCTGAACCGTATCGATGTTTCCGCATATCGTGCAGGTTTCAAGCGTTTCGGCGGCAACTTTGAGGGCATCTGCCAACGGCACGAGCAGCTCCTCTCGCCGCTTAACAAGCGCTAGCGCCGCCTTGCGTGCCGAGCGCCGTCCCAAGCCAGGCAGCCGTCCGAGCAATTGGATCACCCGCTCGATCTCTGGACCGGAAACACTATGAGCCATTGCACCAGTTTCGTTGTTTGAGCTGCACCGAAGATACCATGTCCACGACGGTAGCGCGGTACGCATTCGCCAAAACCACCACGTTTCATGTGATCAGTTGGCAAGCACGATGAGGCTACGGATAGCCAAGAAAACTCCAACTGCGCCAAGCCCGATGAAGAGCAGGCGTTGAAACAGAACGTCGTTCAGTCTCGCACCGATCTTTTGTCCGAGCCACATCCCTATGAACGCGGGGATAACCGCTAGAAAGGACGTCAGCGCCATATCAGCAGGAAGTAGCGCAACCTGCACCAGGAACCCGCCAAGCGCGAGCGTCGAGATACAGAACAACAGCCCCATCGCCTGCACGAGCTGGCTGCGCTCCAAACCAAGGGACTGCAAATACATCACCCCCGGCACAATAAACGTACCGGTCAACCCTGTAATCGACCCATTCACCAGTCCAACCAGCGGCGACGCCCACCGTTCGCGGTCACCGATAAGCGGAAGGACGACTTTCGCCAATCCCAGCGTCGCGTACACCAGCAGCAGAACGCCAAGCACCAAAGTCAACGGCGCCGGGCTCGCCGACGCGAGGACCCGCGTGCCCAGGAACACGCCACACAGAACGGCCAGGATCAGCGGCGCCAGTCGCACCATTAACGTCCGGAGATGACCTCCTGACAGCGCCTGCCAGAGATTTGTCAGGAGAGACGGAAAAACCGTCAGTGCAATTGCAGGTTTGAGGCCAAACGTCGCCGCGAGTAGCGCCAGTGCAACCGTCGGCAGTCCGAACCCAACAACCCCTTTGACACAACCGGCGATGAGAAATGTAATCGCAACGAGCGCGAGCAATCCCGGATCAAGCACGATTTGGCCCTGTCTCGCTGTCGATACTGCACAAATGCACGATGCGGCCCCGGTTGGCCCCAGCCACCGCTACCGAGGCGCAATTGAGGAGGCCGAAACCTTGACCCAGGCCGTGTGGCTTCGGCAAGAAGCTCCGCCCTCGGCCACATCAATCGCATGTCAACGCCTTTTCAGTCACGCATCACCACAACTTCAGACCGGGAGGAATTGGCAGTCCACCGGTCACGTCTTGCATCTTCTCCTGCGTTGCCGCCTCGGCCTTCGCCTTCGCATCAGCGACGGCTGCCATCAGCAGATCTTCCAGGATTTCCGTCTCGTCCGGCTTGGCGAGCGATGGATCGATCTTGATCGCTTTAATGTCCGCCTTACCCGACATCGTCACGCGCACCAGTCCACCGCCGGATTCGCCTGCAACGTCCATATCCGCAAGTTCGGCTTGCACGGCTTGCATCCGCGCTTGCATTTCCTGCACCTGCTTCATCATACCCATAATGTCACGCACGGCTGGGCACTCCTCTTAGTGGCACATCTTGCGTTGGAAACTGAGTTGGGTCCGGCGCGTTCAAGCAACGCTCATGACGCGTCAGTCATCACTTTCGCCCTCTAGTCCGTCGGGATCAATTGGCGGCGCATCTTCCGGAGTCGGAAACGGCTGTTCTCCAGCTCCGCCGATTGGACGCACCTCGGAAATCTCGGCGTCCGGATAGTCCGCAAGCAACACCGAGACCGCGGGATGCGATTTGACGTCTTCGATGTCTTTGGCGATTTTCCGCCGCCGGACCGCGCCGATTGGCTCTGCACCGTCCTGACGCGTCACTGTCACGATCCAGCGCTCTCCGGTCCACTCCGTCAGCTTGCGTCCGAGGTCTCCGGCGAGGTCGGACGGGGCGCCGTCCAGAACATTGATTTCGATCCGTCCCGGCCCGAACTGGACCAGTCGCACATTGTCCTCAAGATGCAGCTTGAGCATGGCATCGCGTCGCGCGCCGGCGAGCGCGACCACGTCATGAAAGCTGTTCAAGGCGACATGCCCGGATTGTGGTTCGTCAACGTGCTGAGGCAGATGGGCGACAACACGCTCTGACGGCGCGGCATCCTGCAAGGCCTCGCCATGTGGGCCCTTCGGGGCAGGCGCTTGAACCACCGCCAGTCCGACTGCCTGGGACGTCGGCGACCGTGTGCCGCTCCCACTACCACGTGTGTCCGGCGACGTTGAAGCTGTAGCCGGCGTTGCGGATGCCGCTGTTCCGTTGCCCAGCGCCCGCACGATCTGATCGGGCGTCGGCAAATCTGCCGTGAATGCAATACGGATCAGAATCATTTCAGCGGCCGCACGCGGATCCGGCGCCTTGTTGGCCTCATCCAGGCCGGCGACGAGCAGCTGCCAGACCCGTGAGAGTATCGCGATCGACAAACGGCCAGCCAGTTCGCCTGCACGTTCACGTTCTTCGCGCGATAGGCCATCACCGGCCCCGTCCGCACCAAGTGTTTTCGCGCGAGAGACGGCGTGAACGGCCTCGGCGAGATCCGTCAGCAGCTGAAGCGGATCGCCACCGTCGGAATGCAGCGCGTCAAACGCCTCAAGCGCGGCTTTCGGCGTTCCCGACAGGCAGGCCGCAAGCAGATCAAATATCCGCCCACGGTCTGCAAGACCAAGCATCGCGCGAACGGACGCCGCGGTCACGGAACCGGCGCCCATCGCGATCGCCTGATCGAGAATAGACAGGCCGTCCCGGACGGACCCTTCCGCGGCGCGCGCGATCAGCGCCAGCGCCTCCTCATCCGCGGTCGCGCCCTCCTTCTCGCAGATGCCAGCGAAATGCGGTACCAGAACAGGCACATCCACACGACGCAGATCGAAGCGCTGGCATCGCGACAAGACAGTTACGGGGACTTTCCGCACCTCAGTCGTCGCGAAAATGAATTTCACATGGCCTGGCGGTTCTTCAAGCGTCTTGAGAAGGGCGTTGAACGCGCCTTTCGAGAGCATGTGCACTTCGTCAATGATGAAGACCTTGTATCGGGCATTCAGCGGGCGGTATCGCGCGCTTTCGATAATTTCCCTTACGTTGTCGACACCTGTATTCGAGGCCGCGTCCATCTCGACAACATCAGGATGACGCGACTTCAGAATATCCGCACAATGTGTGCCGTAGCCCGCCGACAAGTCCACCGTCGGCCGTTGCTCCGCCTCATCAAGATCATCGCGGTGATAATTGAGAGCACGCGCCAGAATGCGCGCCGTTGTTGTCTTGCCGACACCTCGGACACCGGTCAGCATGTAGCCCTGCGCAATGCGATCCGCAGCGAACGCATTACTCAGCGTTCGGACCATAGCCTCCTGGCCGATCAGATCTGCGAAGGACTCAGGTCGGTACTTGCGTGCGAGCACGACGTACCCGGCGTCAGCATCAGCGCCAAGATCAAAGCCCGACTGTTCGGTATCATCTACCATCGCCTGACCCGCAGCCGGCCCCGCTTCACACGCCACATCATCGCCCGGCGCGCGCATCACCCGCACCGGCGGTCGCCGGTTATGCCGACAACAAGCCCATGGCGGCTCGCGCAATGAGTGGGAGGCTGAGCAACGACCCGTGACGGACTCGTTAGGGCTGCTTCCTTCCGGACCTGACCCGGTTGGCGAGGGACACGTCCGCGCCAACCCCCCGCGCCCTATATGACGGCTCGACGACAATCATACAAGCCCGAGGTTCGCCTGCGAGCTTCGCGATGCCGCGCCGGCCCCGTGGCCGCCCTGTGGCGGCGGCCGTGCGCCGCAATCGTCATGGCTCTGTCAAAACGGTAGAGAATGATGGGGACCTGACGTCACCAGAAGCGAACGTCGATCAACCAATAAGGGGGCATCTATGCTTGCGACACGCGCGTTGTTTCTTGGCGTAAACCTTGTGCTTTGGGTCTTGAACGGCTGGGTTCTGCTGCAGGAGCTCAACATTCTCGGCGTTGTGGAGGGCGCGCTTATCGGGGCTTTGGTTGCGAACATGATCTCTCTCCCGATCATTATGTGGTCGGCGTACCGCACGGGCCAGTTGGTCGAGGAGACGTATCGCGGCGGCAGCAAGACCTAGATCGTTTCAGATTTGCTGGAACCATCCCACACCCCGTTCTTTCGGTCTTCTTGACTTTCGGTCGTTCTGGCCGGCCAGGTGAATCAAGAACAGGTGTGGGCCGGCGAAATGAGTCCGCCGATAGCGGACATGCGCTAGATCGGACCACCCACGACGCCCTCTGCCCACATCAACCCGACCGCGTGCCGTTGCGGCTCAGCCAGGGCCGTGCTCTCTTTGCGATTGAGGGAGACTGGCATGTTCGAACCAACGCTCAGGGCATCGACACTGCTCGATCGCCAAAGTCATAAACGCGCCGATGCGGCCTATCTCGAAGGCTTGCTTGCGGCCCCCGGAGCGCGCTTTATGGTCCTGGCTGATTATAAGCCTGTGATCTGGTCGAACGAGGCGCGCACCGACGGCGGCATTCGTTGGTTCACACGCAAGGACCTCAACGACTTCGGCCTGCCCATCGCCGACGCCTTGTTTCTTGGCACGGATCGCGAGACGGGCGACGGCCGCTTCGCCGTATCGACCACCGATCACCGGGTCCGCAATGCGCCCGGCGGGCTCGAGAAGCTGCGCCCGATTGTCGATTTGCGATCCCTGGCTATGGCCGGCGGCGCGCCATCCGGCGAGCTTTCACTTATGGCGCTGGCGAAAGCACTGGCACATTGGCACGACAATACGCGATGTTGCGGCCATTGCGGCGGCACGACCATATCGCGCGACGGCGGATGGAAGCGCAAATGCTGGGCCTGCGGACAGGAACACTTCCCTCGCACGGACCCGGTTGTGATCATGCTGATTGTTGATCCAGCAACCGACCGCGCGCTGCTTGGCCATGAAGAACGCTTCATGGAAAACATGTGGTCGACACTGGCCGGCTTCTTGGAACCGGGAGAAGACATAGCTCACGCGGTGCGCCGCGAAACATTTGAAGAGGCCGGCATCCGAGTTGGTGACGTGCGTTACCACTCGGCACAACCGTGGCCGTTTCCTTATAGCCTCATGATCGGCTGTCACGGCATGGCCGAATCCACCGAAATCACGATTGATCCGAACGAGATCAAGGACGCGCGGTGGTTCTCCCGAGACGACCTGCGCCTGATGTTGGATCAAGCGCATCCCGACGGGTTGTGGGTTCCCGGCAAACAAGCGATCGCGCGCGCGCTGATCACCGCCTTCGTCAATCGCGAGGTATGAACCGCAAGAGCCGACCGGCCGGCGCAGCGGCTGCTTCCACGCCAACAACCGCAAACGCTACCATCCATGTCCACAATTGCGACCGCGGCAGCATCACTTCTGCCGTCCCGGTGAAGCGGTCCAACTCTTGCATTTCGGAGGTGCACGGAGAACGAGCCCGTTCGGTGTTTCAATCTGGGACTCTGCCAGCCCGGATCAGGACAACCACGCAACGGACGACTGGGAGCACAGACCGTGAGTTGGACACTGACGATCCCGACAACAATCCCGTTGAGAGTATCCGCGTCCGCGCTCGGTACCGCGCTCATCGCGTGCGGCATGCTGACCAGTAGTTTCGTGTCGTTCGAGCCCGCGCCAACCGACGCCTTGATGCTGATGGCAGCGATCGCGTTGCCGATGCTCGGCTTTTCCGTCTTCGGTCCGCTGGCCGCCACGCAACTCGCGATTTGGATGACCATCTGTGCGCTCGGCATTTTCGCCGCCGGCATCTCTCCGCACGCCGACGCATCGATCAAGCACAACGTCGTCACACTGTTCCTGGCCATAGCCGCATTCGCCGTTGCCAGCTTTTTGCGCGAACGGACCGCGCAGCGATTCAATCTGCTTGTTTGGTGCTTTACCCTTAGCGCAGCGGCAGCTGCCATCCTTGCCTTGATCGGCTACTTCGATCTCGTCCCGGGCAGCTACGATTTGTTCACGCGCTATGGACGCGCGCGCGGCCCTTACAAGGACCCGAACGTCTTTGGCGCCGCGCTTGTTTTGGCACTGGCGTTTCTGAGCTGGACACTCGTGCGCGGCGAAACGCAACGCCCGCTGTTTGCCGGTAGTTTGTTCGTCGTATTGATTGTGGGTGTTTTGATAAGCTTCTCGCGCGGCGCATGGATGGCGGCTGCGCTTACGTTGGCCATTGTCGGCATTTCCGCGCTGGTCTTTGCGGTTGAACGCTCACATCAGAACCGGATCTGTGCTGTCGCGATTGCCGGGACATTCGCGATCTCGATTGCCGTCGGTGCGGCCCTGCAATCAGAGAAGATCACCAATCTCCTCGCCGAACGGGCTTCGTTTTCGCAGGGCTACGACGTCGGGCCTTCAGGACGGTTCGGCGGCCAGCGCAAGGCGGCTGCGTTAATCGTCGAAAATCCACTCGGAATCGGCAACGGCGTATTCTCCAGCGTCTATCACCACGAGGCACCGCACCAAGTCTACCTGAGCATGTTCCTAAACTCCGGGTGGGTCGGCGGTCTTCTGTTCCTGATCTCCGTGCTGTCGACACTGGCTATCGGGGGCCACGGCATTCTCACGAAGTCTCAGTTGAGGGGACCGTTCGTGATCGCAACCGCGGCACTGGCAGCAACGCTTGTCTTAAGTTTGGTGATTGATAGTGACCACTGGCGCCACCTGTTCATTGTTATGGGCCTGATCTGGGGGCTCTCAGACGCGAAACATCCAAGCGACAAGCGATCGCGCAAAATCACACCGGCGTGACAGATCGCGGAAGGCTCACACGTATCCGCGCACCGCCAAGCGGCGCGGCTTCGACAGCAATCTCGCCTTGGTGGGCGTCCACGATTTGCTTGACGATCGCGAGGCCGAGGCCGCTGCCGCCGGTCTCGCGACTGCGGGACGTCTCAAGGCGCACAAACGGCTCAAAAACCGTTGCCCGCTCATCCTCGGGAATACCCGGTCCGTCATCATCGAACACGACGCAGACGGCTCGGTCAGAAGCGACGAGGGTAACCTCGCAGCGATCGGCAAAGCTCAGGGCATTGTCAACGAGGTTGTCGCACAGGCGCGCCAGCCCTAAAGCATCGCCCTGCACCAGAAATGGCTCACCCTGGGATCTGAGCACCACCCGATCTTTATCGGCACGCGATGATAGCGTTGCCTCTATTAAGGAGTGGACGTCGACGGCCGCTCGCCGCCCTGGCTGATTCGCACCGCGTGCAAGAGCGAGAGCCTCGTCGATCAACTTCGTCATCGATTCAAGGTCAGCTTCAGCGCGCGCGCGCTGAGAGGCGTCGTCAAGACCTTCGACCCGCAGGCGGAGACGCGTGATGAACGTCTTGAGATCGTGCGAGATGCCGCCCATCAGAACGGCGCGGGCTTTGATCAGAACCGCGATGCGGTCCTGCATGTTGTTGACGGCGGTTGTCAGCGCCTGGATCTCAAGGGCTCCGCCTGGTGCCACACGGCGCGGCTGACCGTCGATCCCAAATGCCTCGACAGAGCTTGCCAGTTGTCGCAGTGGTCGCGCCTCGCGCGCGATCGCCCAAAGTGCGAGTGCTGCGAAGAGAAACCCGAACAACCCGATCCAAAAGCCGACTGGAATCGCGAAAACCCGAAGCGGGGAAGCCCTTTGAAGGGTCGCGATAACGAATTGTCCGTTCGCAAGTGCAACAGCAATGGTGACCTGCGTACGCGTCGTCGGAGAAATCCGATCCAGGAATTGAGCAACGGTGCCCATCTCTTCTAGCGGCACCCGCGCTGCAATCACCAGCCTGTCACGCCGCGTTTCCAGATACTGACTGATAAGCCATTCCAATGCCGGCATCCGTTGTTCCGGCTGAAGACCGTCCGGTATGCGTGGCTGCAGACTTACGGCAAGATCCGGGCTGGTTGCGGCGGCTACGATTTGAGGATGCAAACGTTCCGGCGCAGCATCCAGTAACTCGACAATCGCCGCGATTTGGCGTGGCAGCGGAAACTGGGCGGCTGGCGTTGCGCGATCCTGCGTCACGAACCATAGGCCGACGCCGAGGGCCACCAGCGCAAGCAACAGCATAAGCACGATACCGATGACACGCCCAAGAAACCCGAGCCGCGCGACGCCCACGGTCAACCCTCGTCCCGTTCGACCGATGCCGTTAGAATGTATCCGGCGTTGCGCACGGTCTTAATGATGCTCTGCTCGCTTCGGCTGAGCTTTTTGCGCAGACGGCTGACCTGCACGTCGATAGTACGATCGAAAGCCTCAGCCCGCCGTCCGCGGGTCCAATCCATAAGCTGATCACGCGACAACACGCGGTTTGATCGTTCGATGAAACAGACCAGCAGGTCGAACTCAGCGCTCGTAAGATCAATCTCCGCACCCTCGGCGTCTCGGACAACGCGCGACTCAAGATCAACGCGAAACGGGCCGACACGCACCCGGTCTTTCGGCTCTGCAGCCGCAAGTTCGGAGCGCCGCAATACCGCACGAATTCGTGCCACCAGCTCGCGCGGATTGAACGGCTTTGGCAGATAGTCGTCTGCACCCATCTCAAGCCCGAC
This sequence comes from Pseudomonadota bacterium, assembly GCA_039039985.1. GTDB lineage: Bacteria > Pseudomonadota > Alphaproteobacteria > Rhizobiales > Hyphomicrobiaceae > JBCBWG01. Next base: position 24,802 of record JBCCOV010000042.1, read on the forward strand.
AATCCGGTCCACATCATCGCCGCGCGCCGTCAGCATGACGATCGGAACCGACGATGTCGATCGCAGCCGCCGGCAGATCGATAATCCGTCCTCTCCGGGAAGCATGATATCGAGCACCATCAGATCCGGCGGGCCAAACTGCGTGAGCAACCGATCGCAGGCCGCAGCTCCGTCCGCCTCGTCAACGCGGAACCCTTGCCGCTGCAGGTAGTCCCGCAACAGCGTTCGGATATCCGGATCGTCTTCGACGACGATGATTCTTGGGCTTTGGTTCATGGACGACCAATCGTCAGGACGCATGACCGCAATAAGTCAGCCACGGCCAATCGTTACAAAACGTTACGTTGATCCGCTAGGTCGGACACATCCCCGCAACTCGTGAGCGCAATCCTGTAGCCGTCATCCACTGAGATGATCATCACTTGCAGGAGGGTCCTCACATGAAGTCTCTGACAGTCTTGGCAGCCGTTGCCGCCGGTAGTCTCGCCTTTGCATCAACAGCCAGCGCCGAGGGGTGGGAGCGCAGCCGCACCGCCGTTGGGCCATATGGCGGTACGGCCACCTTCGATGGTGCAGGCTCGTGCTCAGGAGGAACGTGCTCATCCCATCAGTCGTGGACCGGCCCGAGCGGCAACTCCGTGACCCGTGACGGCTCGACGTCTTGCGCCGGCGGCGCTTGTCGGGGCACGACGACATGGACCGGACCGCGAGGCAACACTGCCAGTCGCAGTCGCAGTTTCCGCCGTTACTAACACGACACCCGTGCATTGCTGCAAACCTCGACAACGAACCGCGGCCGGGCCGGTCATCGCACTTGGCTGTGCCCACCCGCAGCTCTCCAACGGCCTAAAAGCGGTTGGTGTGACTCCGATTGATCCAAAGCTTGAGAACGGGCCGCCTCTGGCATCGGGACACGAGAGACAACAAGGATTTGGCTTCAAATGACGCGCTCACAGTTTCGGACGTATGTCGCCGCAGTACTGGCTGCCCTCGTGTGCGTGCCGGCAACGGCGTACGGGTTTCAGGACCGGCCATGGCGCGGCTTTCACGTTGTCCAGGCGTCACTTTTGGACTGCGGTGCGGACGTCGCTCGTGTTTGCCCGGATGTCGTCCCCGGTGGCGGCCGCATCCTACAGTGCCTCGAGCGGCGTCGCGATCGCCTGTCTCCGGCATGTCGCGCCAGAATCGAGCGGGGGCGGTCCGTCCGCAGTACATTTTTTGCATGTAACCAGGATGCAGCTCGGTTCTGCGGCGATCTCCGCCCCGGCGGCGGCCGGATTGTCAGATGTCTTATCGAAAACGAAGACCGGATTTCGCCAGACTGTGCGACCGCACTCGACGATTTGCGATCGCTGAGCCGCTGATCTCATACGTCTGCGCCAAACGCCATATGTCCGCGCACCTGGGACACAAACGGAAAATTTACCAAGTCTCCAATAGTTAACGCTGATCGACATGCTGATGGAGCCAACCACAACACATGAGTGCAAAACGTTTCCAAAGATGCGGTGTAATTTACCCAAATCTGCCGCAAACCGTTAGGCAGATTGGCGCGATCCAGTCGGGATTGCGGCCCGAATATTGCCGCTGCGCCGCAGAATTGACGTAAAACCAACAGACCACTTATAGGCGACCAGCCAATCCACGATAGAGTTGCGCTGGAGAATGTGCCGCACACGACATAATGCTGATAAATTTAGAGGAATCTACGTTAATTGATAAAATCTTACTGTTGCAATTGGAGGTTAGATATGCACTCACCATACTTAGGGCAAACAAAAGGCTGGCGCGACCTGAGCTAGGTACGTCTCCTGAGTCTCGAGTGTGATTGCGCGGACATCGTATCCGCATTGGTCGTTTGACGGTATTCCTAGGCAGGCCGCCTCAATATTGCACTGCCCCCTTGGCGGATTTTGGCCCCGGAAAGGTAGGGGATATGTTCCGAGTTTTATTTGCTGTGATCCTTGTTCTCGCTGCATTGATCGTGCCGTCCGTCGGTACGCAGATGGAATTTGGGACGCTACAATCCTTCCTAAGCTCGGATTCAGACGTAGAGACCACGGAGTCGAACACGCCGGCCCACCGGGTCGCAGCGCCAGACCTGCTGCGCGTCAGTGACGAAGACAAGCAGGCGACAAGCGATGGTGCCCCGACGCTCAGTCGCGTTGCGCAGAAGGCGATTACAGCCAGAAGCGTGATCACACCTGAGACACGCCCTCGTCTCACGGCGTCGCCAGGCGACAGCGCCGCCGCCAGCGCGCCAGCGGAGCGCCTCGTTGAATTGGCTGAGATCATTCAGTTGCGTTTCCAGGGATACGCGGACATCACGGGCGACTACCGCATCAACGGCGACCACACCATTTCCATACCCGGTATCGGGCGCGTCGACATCGCGAAGCTCTCAGCGCGCGAACTTGAGAAAGTCCTGTCCGGACGCATTCTCGCTATGACGGGCCGCGAAGGCGCGGTTTCCATTGAAGTGAAGAAGTATCGGGATGTGTTCGTGTCGGGGTCTGTTGCATCACCGGGCGCAATCGCCTGGACGCGCGGCATGTCTGTTCTGACGGCGCTTTCGTCAGCCGGCGGCTACTATCGCCCGCCGACGAGTGGCGCAACAGGTCAGCCAGACACCTCGAGTGTCCGACTTCTGACAATTGATCTTTCGCAGGCGCTGATCCTGCACGCGCGTCTGAAAGCGGAATTGTCGGACGGCAAGACGATCCAAATCCCGGAACGGCTGATCGGCCTGATCGGCCTTGAGCAGTCCGAAAAACTGGTCGAAGCTGAGAGCAGTTTGCTTGGTAACTTGCGGAAGTCAGAGCTTGCGACGCTCAAGGCGATCAATGCCGGAATCTCGGCAACGCGACTTGAGATCAAGCGGCTGGCCGAACTTAAGACGTCATTGCAGCAACGCCGTGCCAAGCTCCAAAAGATCGTATCCAAGCTGGCAGGCGCACATAAGCGGGGCGTTGTCACGACGCAGCGCATGCTGACAGCCGAGACGACGTTGGCGGGCATTGACGATCAAATCGCGACCACAACCGTGCAGAGCGCGACGATTATCGCCAAGCTCCAGGAGTTGGAGCGCGACCGCATCCGGCAGACGGAGGAGCGTCGCGCGCGTCTGTCCAAAGAGCTGTCGACAAGCAGAAATACGATCGATCGGCTGCAAGCGCAGTTGGATATCGCGCGCAAGACAGAAGAAGCCGCGTCAGGCGCATCCGATAACGCTTCGGACATCGACACCGTGTATGAAATTGTCCGGAAGGAGGCCGGCCGGCCGACACGATTCCGAGCGGATACGAACACGGCTGTTCGCCCCGGCGACTCGCTCATCGTCACCCGGCGCAAAAAGGCGCTTGATCCGGGAACGCAGACACCACCACCGACGTTGAGCGGTCAACGCACCCCGGCACCGACGAACAAGAAGCTGGATAAGTCGTCCCGTGCGATTGAGTTCAATCCGCCGCCCGCTGTCCGTCGCGCTGATCTGGTCAGATAGCCGACATAACCCTGCGGTGTTCGCACCCGAGTCTTTGATGGCGCTGTTCGCACGCTCGCAGGCTCGCGGCTCGAGCGCGGGCTATCCTGGTAGGACGATCCCAGGCTGTTACAGCCCGTGAGCGATAAACAACAACCGCAGGCCAGCCGTCTGCCACCCCAGGCCGCGAACGCGGCCCGGCGCGTCGCGCCGCCCTCGCGGAGGGCCCGGCCGAAGGCCGGAATAGCCCGTGAGCGAGAGTCTCTAATTGCGCTGTTCGCACGCGAATCTTTCGTTGCGCTACCGCTCGCGACAAGCGCTCGCTACTTGAGCGCGGGC
>JBCCOV010000043.1:0-27238 GCA_039039985.1 Pseudomonadota bacterium
CAAGGACGATCGCGTCGGGGCGTGCACCGATTGCCGGAAGTTCTGGACGCAATATCGGGCCGGCAAGTTGTCCGATGATGAGATCGACATGGTCGAGAGCCGCCTGGTGACGACCGCGGGCACCTGTGCCGTGATGGGCACTGCATCCACGATGGCCGCTATCGCCGAGACCCTGGGCATGACGTTACCAGGCACCGCAGCGATCCCCGCCGTTCATGCTGATCGTTTGCGGGCTGCAGAGGCCACAGGTGCTGAAGCCGTCCGGCTGATTGCGCGTGGCCATACGGCTGCGGACATCATTACGGAGCAGGCAGTCGAGAACGCGTTACGCGTCCTGCTTGCGCTGGGCGGGTCAACCAACGGTGTCGTTCATCTCGCGGCTGTGGCAGGACGGTGCGGCATCAAGCTGGACTTGCACCGGTTCAATGAGCTCTCGGATCAAACGCCCGTCCTTGCAGCCGTGAAACCCGTGGGTGACACGTACTACATGGAGGACTTCTTCGCCGCCGGTGGCATTGGCGCCGTGTTGCGGGAGTTAAAACCGCTTCTGTATCTGGACTGCTTGACCGTAACGGGTGAGACGCTCGGTGAGCGGCTTGCGCGTGAGGACAAGATCTACGTCGACCGGCGAGTCGTGCACTCTGCAGTCGATCCGATCGAGCCGCAAGGTGGGTTGGTTGCACTGTTTGGCTCGCTCGCTCCGGACGGCTGCATCTTAAAGCGATCGGCCGCGACGCCGGAATTGTTTGAACTTGAGGGCCGCGCGATTGTTTTCTCGTCGCTTGACGACCTGGCGGCGCGGATCGATGATCCCGATCTCGACGTGACTGCGCAGGATATCCTGGTGCTCCAGAATGCTGGCCCGCGCTCGCCATACGCAATGCCGGAGGCGGGGTTCCTGCCGATCCCGAAAAAGCTGCTGGCCGCCGGCGTGAAGGACATGGTGCGGATCTCCGACGCACGCATGAGTGGTACGGCTTACGGTACCATCGTGCTGCATGTGGCGCCGGAAGCCGCGGTCGGGGGACCGCTGGCGCTCGTTCAGAGTGGAGACCGCATTCGTCTGAGCGTGTCGGAGCGCAAGCTTGATCTGTTAGTGGCCGAAGACGAGCTCGAAAGTCGCCGTAAGGTGGCTCAGGAGACGAAGAACGGCAGTACAAGCCACACAGGACAGGGCTACGACCGCTTGTTTCGCACCACGGTTCTGCAAGCGCCGGAGGGTTGTGATTTTGACTTCTGCCGGCCGGAGCCCGGTGTCGCACACTGCAATGGTGATGTGTAAACCAGCGAAAGTTGATGTTCTATATCGGTGTTGATGACGATGCCGTCGCACAGCTGTGATGGTGTGTGGTTGCGACGTGAGTTTAACTTCGGCACCCTAGCGCGCATTATTGGCTTGGGTTTGCTCGTGCGTTGGTGGTGAATATGTGGTTCGTATACGGCGTTGTTTTCGCGTTTATGTTCGTAATGAGTGCCGCGACAGCTCAGTCCACGAAGTTGCCGGTTTATGGTACTGATGTGGACGTTGTTTTCGCGAAAGAGTTGTGGCGCTCGCTGGAGCGCGCGCGCCTTGTCGGCCCAAAGCGGATCAGCGTCTGGCCGTCTAAAGGGCATGAACCACACGGAAACGTCCATCAGATTTTTGCAACGACAGTCATTGTCAATCGCCGGAACGCCCGCGTTGTCGTCAAGGCCAACCACCGCGGCGAAAAGATCAACCCCGCCGGCGTTTACGCCGAACCAACGCGGTATCTGACCGGGTATGCCGTTATGTTCAAGCGTCGGCGGGGCTATCATCCCCCAGGCAAGGACTGGTTCTGGGTCGTCTACAATACCGATGGCTCGATGCGGAATTTTGAGGGCAAGCCGATCGCGGGCCGCGTGGATACCGGTAAGGAGAACGGGTGCATCGGCTGCCATCGGAAATGGGGCGGCGCAGACTTCGAGGCCCTGACACCGAACTAGCGGCGACACCCAGCGTTCGGGCCGCATTCGGCCGCTGTGTTCGCCTCATGACGACCGAACCATGTCGCATCGTTGATGATTGGAACATCCCTGTTAAGATCGTCAAATGCTGCTCGGCCGGCATCGGTGGGCTGTGTGTGGCAGCCCCTTAGCGTCACAGGGTGCAATGACACATAATCAGCTGCAACAAGACGCGGCACTGGCTGCCGTGACCCCACTATTGCGCGATATGCGGGTTGTTGAACTTGGTCACTTTATTGCCGCACCGTTTGCAACCCGCGTTCTGGCGGATCTCGGTGCCGATGTCATCAAAGTTGAGCCGCCGGGCCGAGGAGACCCTGTTCGTCAATGGGGGCGCCAGGTTGACGATGGCTCAATCTGGTGGTCGCTGCATGGACGGAACAAGCGTTGCGTCACGGCGGACTTAAAGTCCGAGGCCGGTCGCGACCTGGTGCGATCGCTGGTTCGCACATGCGACGTTGTCTTTGAGAACTATCGGCCGGGATGGCTGGAGCGGCAGGGCCTTGGGCCAGAGGAGCTCGGCCGCGCGCGAGATGGGCTCGTGATCGTTCGGATTTCCGGCTCAGGTCAGACGGGCCCGCATGCACATCTGGCTGGGTTCGGCGTGATCGGCGAAGCCAAGGGCGGTCTTCGCTATCTGTGTGCGCATCCTGAGCATGCGGACGTGCCGCCAGTGCGCACGGGCGTTTCGATCGGAGACAATATTGCCGGGCTCTATGGTGCAATCGGTGCGCTTGCCGCTGTGATTGACCAGCGCGCGTCCGGGCGCGCTGCGCCGCGGATTATCGACGTGGCGCTGGGCGAGGCAGTTTTGTCGATGCTTGAGGGCATTCTGCCGGAGTACGGTTATGACGGCAGTGTGCGCCGGCCGGCTGGGTCTCGGATCGAAACCGCATCGCCGTCCAACGCCTATGGGTCGCGAGATGGCGCCTGGGTTTTGATCGCTGCCAACTCTGAGTCGCTCTTTCGATCACTATGTGCCGTCATGGGTCAGCCAGAGCTGGCCGACGATCCTCGGTTTGTCGATAACCCAAGCCGGGTTGCCAACAATGTCGCCCTGGATGCGATTATCGGCGCCTGGGTTGCGGGTCGTGACGCCGACGCCATCGTGGATCAGCTCGAAGCGGCGAACATTCCCGCCAGCAAGGTCTATTCGGTCGTCGATATCGCCAATGACGTTCAGTTTCGTGCGCGTGACATGGTCGTCGAGATTGATGATCCGAGGCTTGGCCCGACGCTGCATCCGGGTGTGGTGCCAGTTGTCGATGGCCTCGACCGGAGCAGTCAAATCAAATGGCCCGGGCCCGGCGTCGGCGCACACAACATCGAAGTTTATCGAGATCTGATCGGCTTGTCCGACGCGCAGCTGAACGCATTGCAACGTGAGGGCGTAATATGAACGATGTCACAATCGTGGAAGTCGCTCCGCGCGATGGGTTCCAGGTGATCAAGCCGTTCATTGAGACGGACTTGAAAGTTCGTGTCTGCGAAGCGTTAGCCAAGTCCGGGCTCCAGAGAATGGAGATCGGTGCGTTTGTCTCCCCGAAAGCAATCCCGCAAATGGCCGATATTCGCGAGGTGCTGGAGCGCGCGCGCCTGCCGGAGACGCTGCGCCTCCAAGTTCTGGTGCCGAACCGCAAGGGCTTCGAAGCCGCGCTGGCGGCCGGTTGCCGGGAAATCTGTTGGGTGCTCTCGCTGTCCGAAAGCCACAACCAGAACAATGTCCGCCGGTCGGTCGAAGAGAGCTTTCTCGATTTCGAGCGGGCATGGGACGAGTTCGGCAGTCAGACGGCACTTCTTCGGTTCAACTTCGCCACCAGCTTCGATTGTCCGTTTGAGGGGCGCACCGATGAGGCCAAGGTATTCGCGGGTGTCGAGCGGATCTTGACGCGCGTCGACAAACTCGAATTCGGTATCGCGGACACAACCGGACGGGCGGCAACCGATCATGTGAAGACGCTGTTCCGCTCGCTCGTCGACCGCTACCAGAGCGATCGTATTGCCTTCTGCTTTCACGGACATGATACATACAACTTAGGGGTGGCCAATGCACTTGCCGCATACGAGGCGGGTGTGCGACTGATCGATGGCGCCGCAGGAGGATTGGGCGGTTGTCCGTTTGCGCCGGGGGCGTCGGGAAACACAGCGACGGAAGATCTTGTGTTTGCTTTCGAACACATGGGTGTTCGCACCGGCATTGATCTGTCGGCTCTGTTGGAGGCCGCGGATTTGGCGGCGTCCGTTGCGCCTGAGCAAGCCGCAGGGCGGATCCGACATGTTGCACGCGCGCGCGTGTTGTCCGGTTTCGGGGCACATGCGAAAGGGATTGCCGCTTAGCATGTTCGAGCTTTGATCTGAATGCGTATCGGAGAGGATTATGTTCGCGGTCGTCGTTTTTTTCGAGGTTAAGCCGGCGCATGTTGCAGAGTTTGCAGATGCGGTTTCAGCGAATGCCAAGGCTTCTGTCGAAACGGAGCCGGGGTGCCAGCAGTTCGACGTCTGCCGCAGTTCAGACGATCCGCAAACGTTCTTTCTATACGAGATTTACGACGACAGGACCGCGTTCGAGGCCCACAAGGCCACGGAGCATTTTGCAGGGTTTGATGCAATCAGTGCGCCGTGGGTCACGAGCAAAAAAGTGCTCACCTACGATGTGTTCGCGCCGAATGCGACACGCTAACGTCAATTCGTCTCGTTACGAGGGTTTTGCGTCGTGAACCTGCGCGGCGCATGTGAGGAACGACGGAGACTTCGATGTTGCGGAGTTTGCTTGCCTGCGCGTTGGTACTGTTCTCGAGCTTTCCCGGTTTGGCCGAGCGGCGTCTTGCCATGGTCATTGGTAACGGGGCCTATGAACATGCGGCGCCCCTGATCAACCCGGCAAACGACGCGAGTGATATCGCCGTTGCGTTGAGAGAGGCGGGCTTCGACGTCATTCTGGGATTGGATTTGGGCAAGGTCGCGCTGGAGCAGAAACTCCGGGAGTTTTCGAAGCGTATAGACCAGGCTGATGTGGCGTTGTTGTTTTATGCGGGCCACGGCTTGCAGGTGTCAGGACGGAACTATCTCGTACCGGTCGATGCGCGCCTGGCCAACGAGCGTGACCTCGATTTCGAAGCAGTACGCCTGGAGTTCATACTGGCGCAGATGGAGCTCGGGCGCGAAGGCAAGACGAGCTTGGTCTTTCTGGATGCCTGCCGGGACAATCCGTTGGCGCGCAATCTGGCGCGGTCGATGGGCACGCGATCGGCTGCGTTGGGCCGTGGCCTCGCGCAGATGAAATCCGGAGTCGGAACATTCATCTCCTTTTCCACGCAGCCCGGCAACGTGGCAGTCGATGGCAAAGGGCGGAATTCACCGTTCACGGCCGCACTAGCACGTCACATCCGCGCGCGCGGCGTGACGCTCAACGGGACAATGATCCGTGTCCGCCGCGATGTCATCAAGACGACACGTGGCAAACAGGTGCCCTGGGACCATTCCGCCTTGACTGGCGAGTTTTACTTTCACCCGCCGGAAGCCGGAGCAACGGGTTCGGCTGGCACGCCGGCGCCGAAGGATGCCGTATCAGGAACCGGTAATGTTGCGGCACTTGCACGCCGGTTAAAGGAGCTGGAAGCCACGCTCAAGCGCCGGGAGCAAGACGCAGCGACGACGCGTGACTCGCAAAAGGCGGATCTGGAGTATCGCATTCGCGATCTGGAACGGGCCCAACGCGCCGATCAGCGCAAAGTCTTCGACATCATGCGCAAGTTCTCGAGCGTTCGTGATGCGCGCGAGCGGGCCGAGATCAGTCGGAATCGGCATCAGTTGTCGGTTGGGATGATTCAGAGAGGTCGCGAAATCAAGCGGCTGAGGGCGGAACTTGCGGCGCTCTCCGGGGCTGATGACCGCGCTGCGAAATCGACGGAAGGGGCCGTACCGTCTGGGGCAACCAAGTCAGGATCGTCGTGTCCGCGTCTGCCGCCGAACGCATCGGATCCGGTTGCACTCAAGGTCGGCAGTCGCGTCTGTTCCGCGACGGGCACGGAGTTTGCGCGTGTCGTTCGCATTGTCGACCGGGCGATCGCATTCTCGGTCAATGGCGGACGCGAGTTTACGTGTCGCGCAGGCGAGACCTGCCAGTTTGATTGGCGGAAGTCAGAGTCGCCGTATTTCACCATTCGCGCACAGTCCGATGCGGTACGGGGCATTGAACCGAGCGGGGCGTTGGTTCCGCGTTAGACTGGGACGCCAAGGAGAGACGGCTAGAATGTTTGCTTTGACAAAAGTGTTGTTGGCTGCGGTTGCGAGCCTTGTGCTTATGGGCCCGGCGCTGGCTCAGCAGAAGGTTGAGGTCAAGTCCGCTGATGCGGTGCTGGTGCCGGCAGCCAAACTCTATCGGATTGATGATGGCGTGTTTGCTCTGCGCCCCGGCATGTCGGTGGATTTGACGAACCGCCAGATTCTCTTGACCTTCGACCCGTCCCCGCGGAGCGCGCGGGAGATTGATTTTGCGATTCTCGTGAGCGGGCGGACGATGCGGGTGCGTGCCGGCACCCGCGTTGATTTCAAAAGGCTGCGCGCAACAGAAGAGTTCGTGAAGGACAAGGCGCGCTGCTTCCTCGACGTGATTTCCTACATCAAGCCACGCGGTGCCGCACCCAAAGCGACCTTTCGCGTCAGCTGTATCTAGACGTTTGCGCCCTGACAAGCGGACGACCAGGAACCGGCGAGGGAGCGATTCACTCGCAAAGCTCCTGGTCGATCAACCAGCGCGCAGACGGCAGGATGTCCTCGGGGGTTTTCATTTCAAGAACCAGCCGCGGTCGATGACTGAGTTCACCGATCGCGCGGAACACTTCCGGCCACGGGATATCGCCTTCTCCGATTTGCCAGTGCCGATCTGCATAGCCATCGCCGTCCTGCAAGTGAACATGCGCGAGGGCGTTTCCGGCCGCGCGCACGAAGACGTCCACTGGCGGAGCGCCGGTCGACTTATGCGCGTAGAACGCATGTCCCGTGTCGATCGAGACCTTGACAGCCGCGCTGTTGAACGATTGCGCGAGAAGATGCCGCTCATGCGGGTCTCGGTCCTCGATGTTCTCAATCACGATGACCACGCCTTCGCGTTCGGCAAGGGTAACGGCTTCGCCGAGCGTTGATTGCGCGCGCTGATAAAGGTGTTCGCGCGCGCCCGGTCGGGTATCGAGGTTGTGGCAATGCCACGTCGTAAACGGACTATGAACGACAAGATGGGGCTGTCGGTCGGGGCCACTCAGTGCGGCGCACGCCTCAACGCACGTGTTAAGGCGCTGCACGGCAATCTTACGGATATCGGGATCAGCGGCGTCGAGTGTGAATGAGATGAAAGGACCATGGACGCCAATGCGTCCGTTGTGGCCATTGAGGATCTTGCGGGCTCTTTGAACGTCATCGCGCCATGTGCCGCGCAGAACCTCGGGGCTTAAGAAGTCTTGGATTTCCAAGTCGCGATCCCGCTCAAGAATGAATCGCCGAAGGGCGTCATCCTGCTCCAGCACAGAGATCATCGTGGCAGCGCCCACAACTGGTTTGCTGTTTGTCACGGCATTGTCCCTTCCTCTGTCCGTAGCGCAGGCACCGCTCTTGCGATGACGTCAGACACTGGCCGCTGCTGATGACATGGGCATGACCGTGGCTTTCGATCGCGCCGACAGGTCCGGCCAAGTGGGCATCAGCCCACGTCTCAATAAATCAGCGAGCAGACGTTTGTATGTTTTATTTTGTTTCGATAATTTGCAATTCATAAACCGAATGATTGTGCAATTATCAGGAATTGATCGATCTCGAAACGCAGTGTTCTATTTTGAAACATGGCATTTATTCTTGAGTAGCCGAAATCATATTTCAAACTTGATCTGTTTTGCTGGTGTGAGACTAATGCCGCCAGTAGCTCAAGGCGATTAAGGTCCTAAGATGTTCAACAAGCAAAAGGTACGGCCGAACCGGAGTATGCGGTCACAGCCGATTAAGCGCCTGATGTGTGACTTTGCGCACGATCGTAAAGGTGCTGTCGCAATCATGTTCGGCTTGATGCTGGTGATTGTGTTCGGGCTTACGGGTGCGGCAATCGATTACGGTCGTGCGGTGAACGCGCGACAAGCGACAATCAATGCTCTCGATTCTGCGGTGCTTGCCGCCGGACGTGCCCTGCAAGTGAACGGCGGAGACGTTTCCGCTGCGATTGCCGTTGCGGAGAAGTTCTACGAACAAGCGAAGTCGAACAACCTGACGATCGACAACACCACGTTTGGTCTCACGGGAGACGGCAACGCAATCGAAGGGAAGACGGCCGGCACCGTTGTCAGTCCGTTTTTGGCCTTCGTTGGAAAATCGCAACTGGACATCGATGTTACTGCGACCGCCATCCTCGCCGTTGACGGTAACGCTGGCACAAACGTCGAAGTTGCTCTGATGCTCGATACGACCGGCTCAATGGGCGGCACCAAGATGGTCGACCTCAAAGAGGCGGCTGAAGACCTTGTGAACATCGTCGTGTGGGACGATCAATCGACATATACGTCCCGTATCGCCCTGGTACCGTTCGCCGACTACGTGAACGTCAGCGACACGTACTTCAAAACGGTTACGAACAAAAATCCCAAGAAATCTGGTGACAGAACGAGCTGTGTGAAAGAGCGCGACTCGTCGACGTATCGATACACGGATGTGGCTCCGGGTTCCGGCAAGTACTTTGCGCGGTACACCGGAAGCAGCGATTGCCGTCCGAAGTCAGACAACATTCTGGTCCCGCTGACCTCTGATAAGACCGTACTGACGAATGCCATCAGCAAGCTGCGGACAGAAGGCATGACAGCGGGCCATCTGGGTATCAACTGGGCGTGGCTCACACTTTCGCCGAAGTGGGACACCATCTGGCCGACGTCGAGCAGGCCGGCGCCGTACTCAGATATCACGACAATGCAAACCGTGAACGTTGGTGGCCAAGACTTAGAGGTTCAGAAGCTGCGGAAGATTGCAGTCTTGATGACCGATGGCTACTTCAACAGAAAGTACCTGGGGTCGAACAGCAACACGCAGGCGAAGGCACTGTGCGATGCGATGAAGCAGGAAGGTGTTGAAGTGTACTCGGTCGTGTTCGGGTTGAGCCAGGGTTCGTCGGCGCACCAGACCATGAGCCATTGTGCAACGAGCCCGGATAGCTTCTACGATGCGCAAAGCGGCGCTGACCTGAAAGCCGCGTTCCGCGATATCGCTCTCAAGATCTCGATCTTGCGGTTGTCGCAATAGAAACGGCGTTGCAATAAAATAGAAACCCATAACTGCGTTCAGAATAGATAGCGCCCAAGTTGCCTGTTATCGGCATCTTGGGCGTGTTTTTGTTTTTGAGGCCCAGACCCACTTTGTGTCATCAAACAGAGCGCGACTTCAGGCACTTTTGTTTGCGAGCGCTATCAGAGTTTCTCGATGAATGTCAGCGAAAGCTGTTGCACGCCAACGGCCAGATTCAGCCCGGTTTGGGATTCGACGCTGACGGGTTGAAGCGCAAACGAGCGCGCACCGCCGCCGACCAGTGCGTTCGCTCCCAGGCCGACGCCGACACTCGCTTTCGCACCGACTCCGACGTAATCGCCATCGAGCGAGCCGACAACGTAGTTCGGACCGCCCAGGTCAGCCGGCGCGAAAACGCCCCACACGACCGTAGCGTTCGACGTGACACCGATGTCGAGTCCGTACTTCGTGACAACTGCGCGGTAGCGGCCGAGCTGTTTGCCGGATATGGAGGTGAAATTGCACAGGAACTCCTTGCGTGACACAAGGATTTGCCCCCAGCCACCGCGACCTTTGCATTCCAGGACGCCGGCCTCGATTCTGGGCTGTGCGCTGGCAGGTGTGCCGAGGACGCCGATGCCCGTAAGCACAGTGGCGGCTAAGGCTGTAAAAGCGAGAATACGTGACATATTGGCTCTCTTGCTTGGCTTTCTGCTGTGTTGAATGCCGCGGCTATGGCGTGCCGCAGGCGGCTGTCTGCTAACTCACCCGCCCCTGGTCCAGCCTGTGAACGAGGCCTTTTGTCTCGGGCTTCCAGGCCGGATAGCGCTCAAGGATGAGCGGGTCATGTCCAGGGACCACATTGGTTCGATCGACGGCCAAAGCTTCGAGTGTATCGAAGCTGGCGAGCATATCCTCCACTGAGTGAACAATGGGGAACGGTTTACGCTGCTCAAAGTTCTCATAGAAGTGTGCGGCGTCGACGGCAAGTACTATCGGTCCACGTTCGGTCATGACACGGACGGATTGCATGCCCTTTGAGTGTCCGGGGGTATGGTGAACCGTGACACCCGGCGCCACTTGCCCGTCACCGTTGTGGAACTGCACGCGTCCCGCGTAGATGCTTTTGACCATTTCGCAGACGTGATCGGCCGTAAAGGGGCGCCGCAAGGCCTCGTCACACATACAGCGCCCTGTCGCGTAGGCCATCTCGGCGTCTTGAAGATGGAACCGCGCCTTTGGAAAGTCGTAGAGCGTGCCGGCGTGGTCGAAATGAAGGTGGGAGACAATCAGCGTCTCAACCGTTTCCACGTCGACATCGACGTCTTTGAGAACTTCGCGAGGTAGGGCGGTGATCGCGCGCCCACGCGCAGCTGCCTCTTTATGGTCGAAGCCGCAGTCCACCACGATGGTGCGATTGGCATTCCGGATAACCCACACGAAAAAATCAATCGGCATGGGCGCGGCATGATCATCGTCCATAATGAAATTGTCGCGGCGCCAGCGATTTTTCATCTCCGCATACTTGATGGCGAGGACTTCATAGGTTTCTGTTTCTGACATGGTGGCGGCGTTATCCTCTCTTGCTTTACAGCGTGCTGTCAGAATGGGCCGGGAGATGCGGTGCTGTCGAGCGCTGGCCGGACGGCGTTATGGTGCGGGCCGGTTCCAGCGCAACGTCAAATGCTCTGGAGCGTCGGCCCAATCCTGCTGCGGTTCCAGTAACTTCTATCGACAGGCGCGTGCGCGGCAAACGGCTGGATTGGCAAGAGCATGAACAATAGTTGGTTCTTTCAGGACTTGATGACGACTGTCGCGGAACGTGGGCGCCAGCTTTTGCCCGCCTACTTGTTTCGCGGTGACAGCACGCAGAGCCTTCAAAACATGGTCGACGCTTTGATGTCGGGCCGGGGAGAAGCGTCCGGCGTTGCGATCGCCCACCAGCTGTTGCGCCATTATCGGCTGCTGGATGACGATGCGCAGCGGTCGGCATTCTTTCGCTATGTCGCCACCCGGCTTACGCCGGACCCGGAGCGAATCATTTCAGCCGCAGATGCCTATGCGCAGGCGCGATCGGAAACAGCGCTCGCCAGCCTTCAGGCCGCTGTCGAGAGCCCGCGGCAGGAGTTTTTCCGCCGGTTAAACCTGGCGCCGGGAGGGACTCAAGAAATTGTCCATATGCGCGAAGATCTTCTTCGGTTGATCGCGGAGGCAACAAACCCGGAGCATGCGGCCATGCTGACTGCATTGGACCGGGACGTGGTGCACCTCCTGCAATCGTGGTTCAACCGCGGCTTTCTCGTTCTCAGGCGCATTGATTGGGATACGCCGGCGGCGATCCTTGAGAAGATTATCGCCTATGAAGCCGTCCATGCCATTGCCGGATGGGATGATCTCCGGCGGCGGCTCGATCCCGTGGACCGGCGCTGCTTCGCCTTCTTCCATCCATCACTGGTCGATGATCCCCTCATTTTCGTTGAAGTGGCGCTGACGGATGATACTCCGTCAGCCATCGCGTCTCTTCTCGCAGAGCCTGCAAAGCCAGCGGATGGTGAAATCGCGCCGACAACGGCCGTGTTCTACTCGATTTCGAACTGTCAGGCGGGGTTGCGTGGGATTTCATTCGGCAGCTTCCTGATCAAGCAGGTGGTCGAGGACCTGTTGCGGGACCACAGTGGGCTGAAGACTTTTGTGACGTTATCGCCAGTGCCGCGCTTTGCCCGCTGGCTGGCACAGGTCCGTGATCGTGGTGAAACGGGTTTGACCCCAGCCGAACGCGAGAGCCTTGCCGCCATCGATCATCCGGATTGGTATAAGGATGAGGCGACCGTGGCAGCGGTGAAGCCGCTTCTTCAAGCGCTCGCGGCGCGCTACTTCTTGGTTGATCGCTCCACCAGCGGCAATCTCATTGATCCCGTTGGCCGCTTCCACCTTGGCAACGGCGCGAGGCTGGAGCGGGTCAACGTTCTGGGCGACCAGTCGCCCAAAGGTCTGCTGGAGTCGCACGGGGTCATGGTCAACTACCTCTACGAACCGAAATCGATCGAGCAAAACCACGAAACGTTCGCCAACGCGGGCACCGTTGTTGTCTCGCGATCCGTTCGCGGGCACTTGCGCCAATCGGGCAAGGAAACACTCAAAGGTGACGCGGCATCCTAGGACGGGAGCGGCCCCGCAGGGCGGTTGTGGTGTTTTGTCTGAAATGCAGAATAGCTCCGCTCCGAAGGCGAGCGAACGTAATAATGCCGAGGCAATAGTATGCGCTACGACGAGCAGGATCGCGAAAGCAGTAATGTCGAAGATGTGCGTGGCCGAAGCAGAGGGCGGTTCCGCATGCCGGGCGGGTTCAACTTTCCCGGCGGCCGCGGCCGACGCATTCGCATCCCCATTGGAGGACGCCGGGGTGGCTTCAGTCTGACGACGCTACTGATTGTCGGTGCGCTGATGCTGTTCTTCGGTATCAATCCGCTGGACTTCTTCCGCAGTGGGCCGACCGGTGGTGCTCCCGACTACACGCAAGTGCCCCGCATGCCGGGTTCCGAGCGCACACAGCCGCGTCCGCAGGCCGACGCGCGGAACCGGCCGTTGGGCTTTCCCAGTGATCGGCCCGGCGCTTCGGGCGTGCCGGCGCGCGACGAACTGGCGACGTTTATCAAGCGCGTACTCGCAGACACGGAAGATGTCTGGCATCGGGAATTCCGCAACCTGGGTCGCCGATATCGCGAGCCGAAGCTGGTTCTCTATACGGGGTCCTGGCCAACGGCCTGTGGGCGCGGCCAGGCTGCGATGGGACCGTTCTATTGTCCGGCCGACCAGAAGATCTACATCGACCTGTCCTTCTACGAGCAGCTGAAGAGCCGATTCAAGGCGCCGGGCGATTTCGCTCAGGCCTATGTCATTGCTCACGAAGTTGGGCACCATATCCAGTTTCTGTTGGGGATTGCGACGCAGGTTCAGCAAATGAAGGCGCGGCTGTCGAAGACCCAGGCAAACCGGGTTCAAGTGCGTATGGAGTTGCAGGCGGACTGTTTGGCGGGCGTCTGGGCCAAACTCAATGATCAGCTCAAGAACCGTCTGGAGCCTGGCGATATCGAGGAAGGGCTCAATGCAGCCAGCGCGATTGGAGACGACATGATCCAGCGGCGCACGACGGGGCGCGTGGTGCCGGATGCTTTCACGCACGGATCGTCCGAACAGCGGGTGCGTTGGTTTAAAGTCGGGTTCGATTCCGGACGCATGCAGGCGTGCGACACGTTTTCCGCGCAGCGTCTATAAGAATAGCGCTTGCTTTCGCTCACGGGCTATTCCTCGCTTCGCTCGGGCCCTGCGCGGGCGCGGCGCAACGCGCCGGGCCGCAGGCGCGGCCTGGGGTGCCGGACGGTTGGCCCGCGCTGGTTGTTTATCGCTCACGGGTTGTTCTGGCCTTCGGCCAGGCCCTCCGCGTTGGTGGCGCAACGCGCCGGGCCGCAGTCGCGGCCTGGGAACCGTGCTCGACGGCTGGCCCGCGCTGGTTGTTTACCGCTCACGGGCTGTTCTGGCCTTCGGCCAGGCCCTCCGCGTGGGCGGCGCAACGCGCCGGGCCGCAGGCGCGGCCTGGGACCGTGCTATCAGGATAGCCAGCGCTCGAGCCGCGAGCCTGCGAGCGTGCGAACAGCGCAATGAAAGACTCTTCGCTCACGATCAGCCACACCCACAGGCGTCATCCCGGTGCTTGTCACCGGGATCCAGGGTGCAGCGGGCTCGGATGTTGATTGGGCGTGAAGACTGTGCCGCTGTCGAGCCTCTCGACCGTTCGAGGTCGCTGAGACGTGGACCCCGGGCACAAGGCCCGGGGTGACCCTTTTGGGAGGTGAGAAATTGTGTTCCCGCTGACGCTGATTGTTTTCGCTCACGGGCTGTTCTGGCCTTCGGCCAGGCCCTCCGCGTGGGCGGCGCAACGCGGCGGGCCGCGGTCGCGGCCTGGGGTGCCCGACGGCTGGCCCGCGCTCGAGCCGCGAGCCTGCGAGCGTGCGAACAGCGCCAACTAAAGACTCTGCGGCTAATCGTTTGCCGAGAGGCCCGTTGGATGGACCAGCCTTACAGCGTGTTGCCCTCGTACTGCGCGACTTCGCATGCCACGCTTTGGGCGCGCAAGATTGCACAAACCTGTGTGGCTTCTGCGCGGGTTTCCATCGGGCCGGCCAACAAGTGATACACCGAACCGTCAGCGCCGCCGCGCGATTGCGCGAAGCGCGGGCGCAGGCCTTGCAGGATGCTGGCGTGGCGTTCTTTGAGATAGCCCCAGCTCAGGCGCAGCGATTCAATCGACGGTCCTGACGACAAGCGCAGCGCGACGGACTTTGGCGCCGCGGCTGTCACAGTCGGGGCGCCAAACTTGATCGGCGCTGGGGAACGCGCGACGGTCGGTGGTGCTTTTGCAGCGGGCTTTGTTTCTTTTGCAGCCGCTTCTGCAGGTGCCGCTGCGATCACTTCGGGTGCCGCTGATGGCGCCGTTGCAGGTGACGGTGTCGGCGTGCGCTTGTTGATAACGGTGACGCCTTCGACGGACGCAACCTGCCGCGGTGTGCGTTCCGGCAACGGCGGCGCCGAACCTCTTGTTTGAGGCATCTTCTGCCGCGGGACAATCGTTGTCGTGCGGACCAGTTTCACCTCTGGCTTAGGCGTCGGCACAGCCGTCGGCTTCGGTTCAGTTTTGGCGATCGAGCCGGTTGTGATCATCGTGGTCCGGACCGCAGGCCGTGCGGCGCGCGTTTCAGGACGTGTCGCAACCTGCCGGGGGGTGGAAGACGCTGGTGGCGGCTCCTGGCTTGCGAGCCGTTTTTGCAGACGATTGACCGTTTCACGCAGCCGCTGCGTCTCCGCCGCCAATGCTGAGCGCTGCTTGAGGAGTGCGGCGACGTTGCGTTCCTCGAGGGTTTGGCGTTTCTCCAACACGGCCGCATCTGACGCTGCCGGCAACGCGCCGCGCAAACTTGCAACGACAGAGTGAACATTGCCCGGCGCAATCGCGAGGGCGAAAAGATAGCTTGCCGACAGAGCAGAAATCATGATCCATACTGTGCAGTATATTGCCCAAAGGACATTGCCGGCTTTTTTCTTCGGCTGACCGGCGGACGGCGTGGCCTTTGCATCGTCGTTGGTCCGCGTCATACCAACCCTCCTTACCGGGGAACTAGGCCGTGACGCGTGACAGACGGCTGCAAATGACTTCAGGTTTATCTATCTTTGCGATTGACTGCGGTGTCTGTGGATCGTCGTCAACGTGCTGGAGAGCGCACGTTGAGGCGAGCTGTGGAATTTGCAGAATGGCCACGGTCCCAGACACCATCATGTCACAGCGAGCATAAATGGGTAATGGTTTTTGCGGTTTCGCTTATGGTCATCCCCAGCTAAATCGATCTCATTTGTAGCGTTTTAGATCGAGCTGGAGCCATCTCACACCTGTTCTTCTGGTCTTCCTGGCCGCGACCCAACGCACGACGCCTAGGTGGCTTGGTTTGGGGGCGTGGGCCGGCGAAGTGATTCCGCGTCTGGCGGAAATGATCTATGAGGCGTCAGTGCAGGGGTTCGGCGTCGCCAATTGAAAACCGGTGTTTGCACAATCACAAGGATTGGTACGCATGACAGCAACGTCGCTCGCCATCATTCTTGCGGCAGGCAAAGGCACCCGTATGAAGTCGGCCAAGCCGAAAGTGCTGCATCCGGTTGCCGGATGCAGCATGCTTGGGCACGTGTTGGCTGCGATTGATGCGACGCCGGAGACGTCTGCTGCTGTTGTTGTCGCGCCGGAGGCGGAAGAGGTCTCGGCCGTTGTGGCCGAGATGGCACGGGACGCACGCGTCTACATGCAATACGAGCAGTTGGGTACAGCGCATGCCGTATTGGCAGCGCGTCAGGCGCTGGAGGACCATGAGGGTCCGGTTTTTGTCCTGTTTGGCGACACGCCCTTGGTGCGGCCGGAAACACTCCGCGCGCTGCGGACCGAACTTGAGGCTGGTGCCCATGTCGCGGTGCTCGGCTTCGAAGCCGCAGACCCCGCGGGATATGGCCGACTTCTGCAGGATAGCGACGGCAATCTCGCTGCGATTCGAGAGCACCGGGACTGTTCCGACGAGGAACTTGGCGTTCGGTTGTGCAACTCGGGCGTGATGGGCTTCAAGCTTCCGGATCTGCTGGGCATGCTCGACCGGATCACGAATGACAACGCGAAAGGCGAATTCTACCTCACCGATATTGTTGCACTTGCACGCGGGGACGGGTTTCGGGTCCGCGTGGTGACATGTGCTGAGGAGGAGGTGCTTGGCATCAATTCGCGGGTTCAACTGGCCGAAGCGGAAGCGGTTTATCAGCGCCGCGCGCGAACAGCTGCCATGGAGAATGGTGTCACGCTCATAGCGCCTGAGACGGTCTGGTTCAGCTACGACACGGTAATCGGTCGTGATGTCGTGATTGAGCCCAACGTGTTTTTCGGCCCTGGTGTTCGGGTCGCCGACAACGTCCACATTTCGGCGAACTGCCATTTCGAGTACGCGTATATCGGCGAAGGTGCCCGTGTCGGCCCGTTTGCCAGATTGCGGCCTGGCGCTGTGCTGAATCAGAACGTTCGCATCGGGAATTTCGTCGAGGTCAAGAATTCCGTGATCGGGACGGGCGCCAAGGCGAATCACTTGGCCTATCTCGGCGACGCGGACGTTGGTGACGGCGCAAACGTTGGTGCCGGGACGATTATCTGCAACTACGATGGGTTCAAAAAGTACCGGACAACGATCGAAGCCGGCGCGTTCATAGGCTCCAACTCATCGCTGGTTGCACCGGTCAAGATCGGCGCGGACGCGTACGTCGGATCCGGGAGCGTAATTACAAAGACGGTTCCGGCAGGTGCGCTGTCACTGGAACGTGCCGAACAGGTCGTGCGTGACGGATGGGCTGCCCGATTCCGAGAGAAAATGAAGGCACGCAAGGGCTGATTCGGCATGCCAATCTGGGTCTGGAACGATTCTTGTAACGGTTCGTAACCGTTGTTGCATTGCACCAAGTTAGGACTCGTTTGAGGACTATCGCACGGGACCGCGCGGAGGAATCAGCTATGTGTGGAATCGTTGGAGTCTTGGGGCGACGTGCCGTAGCCGACGATATTGTCGACTCGCTGCGGCGTCTGGAATACCGGGGATACGACTCAGCGGGCGTTGCGACGCTGGAAGACGGCCGGCTCGCCCGGCGACGTGCCGAGGGCAAGCTGCGCAATCTTGAAGCGAAACTTGCCGAAGCGCCGTTATCCGGCGAACTCGGTATCGGTCATACGCGCTGGGCAACGCATGGCAAGCCGACGGAAGCCAACGCGCATCCGCACATGAGCGACCGCGTTGCCGTGGTCCATAACGGCATCATCGAGAACTTCCGCACGCTGCGCGACGGTCTCCTGGAGAAGGGACATCGGTTTCAATCAGATACCGATACGGAGGTGATTGTTCACCTCATCGCGTCGCACCTGAACGCGGGCGCCTCGCCGCGCGATGCCGTCCACCAGTCGCTACGGAAACTGGAAGGTGCGTTCGCGCTGGCCATCATTTTCGCCGACGAAGACAACCTTATGTTCGGGGCGCGTCGCGGCAGTCCGCTCGCGGTCGGGCACGGCGACGGTGAAATGTACGTGGGCTCCGATGCAATCGCGCTGGCGCCGTTTGTCAATCAGATTACCTACCTCGAGGAAGGGGACTGGGTGGAGCTCACGCGCCAGTCCGCGTCCGTGTTTGACATGGATGGCGCAACGGTTTCCCGACCGATCACGACGACCAACGTCGGGGCAATGCTGATTGATAAGGGCAATCATCGCCACTTCATGATCAAGGAGATCCATCAGCAGCCGGAGGTGATTGGTCACACGTTGGCCCATTACACCGATCTTGGCGACTTGCGGCTGAAGGAACTGGATCTGGGTGTGGATCTGTCTCAGGTCCCGCGGGTGACGATTTCCGCGTGTGGGACAGCCTACTATGCGGGGCTTGTCGCGAAGTACTGGATCGAGCAAATCGCGCGGATTCCAGTCGAGATCGATGTCGCTTCGGAAATGCGCTACCGCGACATCCCGCTGAGTGACGGAGGATTGTCGATCTTTGTGTCGCAATCCGGAGAGACCGCCGACACGCTGGCGATGCTGCGGCACTGCAAATCGGCCAACCAGCGCATTGCGGCCGTTGTGAACGTCCTGTCGTCGACCATCGCGCGGGAAGCCGACGTCACGCTGCCGATCCTGGCCGGGCCTGAGATTGGTGTTGCGTCCACCAAAGCGTTCACCAGCCAACTCACCACGCTGGCGGCCTTTGCCATCGCGCTGGGGCGGGCGAACGGCAATGTCAGCGCCGAGCAGGAGCAAGAGCTGGTGCGCGCTTTGCTCGAAGTGCCGCGACATGTGGCCGACATGCTGCGGGATGAAGAGCCCTATCGTGCGCTGGCGCACGTGCTGGCGAAGACCTCGGATGTGATTTACCTCGGCCGCGGGCGGAGTTTCCCGATTGCACTTGAGGGCGCGCTCAAGTTGAAGGAAATCTCTTATATTCACGCTGAGGGTTATGCGGCGGGCGAGTTGAAACACGGCCCTATCGCGCTGATCGACGAGACCGTTCCGGTGATCGTCATCGCGCCAAAGGACGAGCTGTTCGAAAAGACCGTTTCCAACATGCAGGAAGTTGCGGCGCGCGGGGGACGGATTGTCTTGATCTCGGACGCCAGCGCCGACGAGGCCGGTTGCGAGCTGCTACAACACATACACCTTCCGAACACGCACCCGTTTGTCAGCCCGCTGATTTCGACTATTCCAGTCCAGTTGCTGGCGTATCATACGGCCGTGATGATGGGGACGGACGTGGATCAACCCCGAAACCTGGCGAAATCTGTCACGGTTGAATAACGCGGCAGAGCGACCACATCGTGGAGAACTGCGCAACGCAGTGGAAAGCTGCGTCGTGTGATTGCCATGTTCTCACGGTTTGCTAACGGTGAGATCTTGAAGTGCGCGTGATAATCCCAACGGGGGACATAAGAATGTTACCGGCGCGCGGGTTCGGCTTGGTCCTGGCAGTGGTCGCTTTGGGTGGCGGTTTCGCAAGCTTCCCGATTGCCACGGGATCTGCAGTGGCACAGGCGACCAAATCAGCATCGAAACGGATTAGCTTGGCAGACGCGCGTAAAGCGCTGTCGGACGGCCGGGTCGCCGTTACTGCGAAGAACTTCGATACGGGTGTGCGGCTATTGGATGTCGCCATTAATAGTAAACGGCTGACCCGCAAGGAACTTGCGAGAGCGCTTTATTATCGCGGGCTGGGCCATCGCGGTCGCGGGCAGATCGCCAGTTCCGTGTCCGATCTGACCGCCGCGTTGTGGATGAAGAACGGGCTGTCGAAAGACGAGCGGAAGGCGGCATTGGCTGCGCGCGCATCCGCCTATCAAACGGCAGGCCTGTCCGACCAGGGCCAGACCAATGGCGACGTTGGTTCCGGCAACGCCAAGCCAAGGACAGTGGCACGCGCGGCACCGCGGCGGACGACAACAAGCGGAACGTCGTCGTCATCGTCAGCACGGGCGAACGCATCCTGGTCGACGACGACAAAGGACCAGCCGGCATCTTCAACGAGCTCGTCGGATCCGTTGGCGGCGGCCGGCAACAGTGTTTCCAACTTCTTTGGGTCGTTGTTTGGCAGTTCGGGCACAGCTTCCGCTGCGAATACGCCAGGGCCGACGGGCTCCCTCGGCCCCAGCAAGTCAGCGACGGCGGTTGTATCCGCGTGGCGGTCTGATGCGCGGCCGGCAGCAGCTGCGGCCAAGCCGTCGACATTTTCAACTTCGACAGCGCGCGCCGCACCAAAGCGCGGCGGCAACATGCAAGTGCGTGTGGCTGCCATGCGCGGTCAAGGCGATGCCAAAGCCCTCGCGAATCGGCTGAATCGCAAGTTCGGCTCTGCGCTGGCGGGCAGTACGGCGCGGGTTACGGGTGAGAATGTCGGCAATATGGGCCGCTTCTACGTCGTCCAGCTCGGGCCGTTTCAGTCGATGAGCGAAGTTCGACCATTGTGCGCACAACTCAAGCGCGATGGGTTGGACTGCCACGTGGTTACGAAGTAGAGCGCGCGACGCGCCCAAGCACACGCTGAGCTTTGGCGTTTCGCGGCTATCACACGCGCTATGCGGCGTGGAACAGGCGCGCGGCCTCATCACATTCGAAAAGATACAGCAGCTGGCGCACGGCCGCGCCGCGCTCGCTGGTGAGTTTCGGGTCCTGTTGCAGCAGGAGCTGCGCATCGTCGCGTGCGGCCTCCAGAAGGGCGTTGGCGCCGGGAACTTCAGCGACGCGATAGCTCGGCATGCCGGATTGACGCCATCCGAGAAGCTCGCCGCCGCCGCGTAGATCAAGGTCCTTTTCCGCGATGATGAAGCCGTCCTCGGTCTCGCGCATAGTGCGCAGGCGCGCTTCGGCCGTCTCACTCAACGGGCTGCGATACAGCAGGACGCAATAGGACTGCCGTTCGCCACGCCCGACGCGACCGCGCAGCTGATGGAGTTGCGCAAGACCAAAGCGCTCTGCGTGCTCGATCACCATCACGGCAGCGTTGGGCACGTTGACGCCCACTTCGATCACGGTCGTTGCGACCAGGATTTTGAGTGTGGCGTCGGTAAACTGGCGCATGGTTTTGTCGCGAGCGTCGCCGCTCATTGCGCCGTGCACGAGACCGACCTGGTTGGGAAAAATCTGGTTGAGATGGGCTGCGCGCTCCTGGGCGGCGGACATATCGGATGGGCCGGTGCCTTCGATGAGTGGGCACACCCAATAGACTTGGGCGCCGTCTTCGAGCTGGCGTCGCAAGCCCTCGATGACGTCATCGAGGCGGTCCTGACTGGCGAGGGTTGTCTTAATCGGCTTTCGGCCCGCCGGCTTTTCATCCAGACGCGAGACGTCGAGATCCCCGTAGTGGGTCATCAGGAGCGTGCGCGGGATGGGGGTCGCCGTCATGGCCAGGACATTCGCGCCGCCATCGCGCCCTTTGGACTGAAGGGCGAGGCGTTGATGAACGCCGAACCGGTGCTGCTCGTCGATAACCGCGACACCGAGGTCCTGAAAGACAACATCGGGTTGGAACAGGGCGTGTGTGCCGATCAGGACGCCGAGCGTGCCATCCGCCGCCTTCTGAAGGATCTGAGCGCGGGTCTTGCCCTTTTCGCGCCCCGTCAAGAGGGCCCAGTCAATCCCGACCTTGTCCGCCAGCGGGCCGATGGTCTCGGTGTGCTGCCGGGCCAGGACCTCGGTCGGTGCCATCAACGCAGCCTGCGCGCCGGCCTCTATGGCAGCCGCCATGGTCATGAGCGCAACAAGTGTTTTGCCCGATCCGACATCCCCTTGCAGCAGGCGATGCATGCGCCCGTCACCGGCGAGATCGTCGGAAATCTCGCGCAGGGCGCGGGTTTGTGCACCGGTGAGACGAAACGGGAGTTCGGACGCGATGCGGTCACGCAAGGCGCCGTCGCCGACAATGCGTCGACCAGGCTGACGGCGGGTGTGGAGACGGACGAGGTGGAGCGCAACCTGACTGGCAAACAGTTCGTCATAAGCCAGACGCTGTCTCGGCGCGGCACCGGCCGAGATGTCGTCCATATCCTCTGGGCCGTGGATGCGCCGCAAGGCCTCGGCAAAACTCGGCCAGTCTTGCTGCGTGAGCCATTCCGTCGACTGCCATTCGGGCACCTCCGGAAGTTTGGTCACGGCATTGCGGATGGCTTTGCCGAGAACGCGGCCGGAGAGCCCTGCGGTCAGGCCGTAAACAGGCTCAAGCATGGGAAGTTGATCGCGCTGCGCCTCGGATACAATGTAGTCGGGGTGGATCATCTGCAGCTTGTCGCCGTAGGCATCGACCCGTCCGGAAATGTAGCGGACCTCGCCTTCCGGCAGTTGGCGCTGGATAAAGGCGCGTTCGGTATGGAAAAAGACGAGGTCGATCCGGCCCGTATCGTCCTCGCAGGCAACGCGATACGGCGCTTTTCGGTTGCCACGTGGCGGCGCGCGGTGTTTGAGAACCCGGACCTGAAACGTTGCGATCGTGCCCGGCGCTGCGTGCGCAAGCGTTGGTTCCGTACGGCGGTCGATGACCGCATGGGGGGTATGCCACAGAAGATCGATCACGCGCGGCTCCGCTGTGCCGGGCGGGAGGTCGACGGCCTTTTCCAACAGCGTAATCAGGCGCGGGCCAATGCCCGGAATCGAGAGCGCTGAAGCGAAAAGTGGGGTGAGCTGTTCGGGCCGCATTCTCGTCGGTCCGCATCCTGATAGGTCTAATGTGCCGTGGTGCATCCCGATCCATTCGGGGCCTGCGGCGTTACGGCCAATGGCCGTTGCGTTCCGTTTTGCGCATGGGCGTCAACGACGCTATATGCGGCGGTCTCACCGTGCGGTGTCGTCTGCGCCGCGTCAAGCCGACGGCATGTCGTTATTCAGGACTTGGCGCAGATACGCATGCCGCTCGTCGAACGCGAAATCGGCGGCAAGAATTGGACGGATGTCTGGAGGGCCAATGGTTGAAGATTTGGACACACGTCGTCGGCGGGCGCTATATCGAGCCAATCACCGTGGAACCAAGGAAATGGACTGGATGCTGGGGCGGTTTGCGAATGCTGCCGTCGCGGATATGGATCCGTCCGAACTTTCAGTGTTTGAACAGTTTATCGCGATTTCCGATCCCGAGCTGCAGCCATGGCTGATGGACACGCCGGCCCAATTGCCCGTCGCGCCGCCAGATCCGGCTTTTGCCGACCTGATTGGCCGCGTCCGTGCATTTCATGGATTGACGGCGTTGCCGACGGCTGCACGCAGATAACGCGGGACCGGGCTGACAGGCGGACAAGTGGCAATGGCTCAAGATCTCATAACCGGCGAGCTTAACCTTGCTGGCGTGCCAGAAGGCTTTGATGCGCGCGTTCTGGTGGAACGCGTGCGATTGCTGTGTGGTGATCAGCCTGGAGTCATTCTGCATGTGGCCCGTGATGACCGGCGCCTGGACGCGCTGGAGCGCGGACTGGCGTTTTTCGCGCCGAAGCTGCGCACGATCTCGTTGCCGGCCTGGGATACGGTGCCATACGACCGCGTCGGGCCGAATGCGGAGATTGTCGCCAAGCGCATTACGGCACTGGCAAAACTTGTGGTTGGCGGGCGCAAAGAGCCGACACTTGTTCTCACCACGGTGAACGCGGTTCTGCAGAAGTTGCCGCCGCAGGCGTTCTTGCGGCAGTCGTTGCGGAAGCTGGCGCCGGGTCAGCGTATTGACATGAACCGGCTGATACGTCGCCTGACGTTGGGTGGTTACGTGCGGACCGGCTCGGTCATGGACCCCGGTGAGTATGCCGTGCGCGGGGGCATCTTGGACATCTTTCCACCCGGCCGGATCAACCCGGTGCGGCTCGACTTTTTCGGAGACACGCTCGAAAGCATCAAGAGTTTTGATGCGCAGACCCAGCGCACGAACAAAATCATCCAGCAGATGATCTTGATGCCGATCAGCGAAGTCGCGTTCGGTGACGAGGCGATCAAGGCGTTTCGCCAGGGCTATGTTGCGCGGTTCGGTGGAAACACAGGTGAAGATCCGCTTTATGAGGCCGTCAGTGCGGGGCACAGCTATCCGGGCATGGAGCACTGGCTGCCCCTGTTCCACGACGGGCTCGAAACGCTATTCGATTACGTCGGGCCGGACGCTGCGGTGAGCTTTGATGAGCGCGCAGACGTCGCGATCCGCCAGCGGTTGGAGCAGATCGAGGAGCACTATCAGGCGCGGGTCGAAGGGCTTGAGGCACAGAAGTTTGGCGCAGCGCCGTATAAACCCGTGCCACCTGACGAGATGTTTCTTTCCGGAGGCGAATGGGCGGCCGCTCTTGCGTCGCGCGGCGTATTCCGGATCTCAACGTTCGCGATGCCCGGTGCGCGGCGAACTGAGGACTTGGCCGGCAAACCTGGGCGTACGTTTGCCGTCGAACGCCAGAGTGAGAACGGCGATCTATTCGGCGCAGTGATTGGCCACATCAAGGCCAACCTGGCGCAGCATCGCCGCGTCGTTCTTGCTTGCTGGTCGGCCGGTTCGCGGGAGCGTTTGATTGGCCTGTTACGGGACCGCGGTTTTGATGACATGCGTCCGGCCGATAGCTTCGACGCAGCCCTAGATCTGCCTGGAGATCGCGTCGCGGCGATTGTTCTCGGCCTTGAGCAAGGCTTCGAGACGCCTGATCTTGTGGTGATCGGGGAGCAGGATGTGCTCGGCGATCGTCTGGTGCGGCGAACGCGTCGGCGGAAGAAGGCGACCGATGTCATTACCGAGGCGACGAGCCTGGCTGTTGGCGATCTCGTCGTGCATGCGGATCATGGGATCGGCCGGTTCTCGGGCCTCAATACGATCGTGGCGCTTGGCGCGCCGCACGACTGCCTGGAGCTCGCCTATCACGGCGGCGACACCCTTTATGTTCCGGTCGAAAACATCGAGCTGCTGTCGCGCTATGGATCGGATGCGGAGGGCATTCAACTCGATCGCCTAGGCGGTGCTGCCTGGCAGTCGCGCAAGGCCAAGCTGAAAAAGCGCCTCCGTGAGGTTGCCTCGGAGCTGATCAAGGTTGCAGCGCTGCGGGCCTTGCGCGAGGCGCCGCCTGTGGTCGCCCCGGCGGGTGCCATGGACGAGTTCGTTGCGCGTTTTCCGTTCGAAGAAACCGACGATCAGCTGTCGACAATCGACGCCGTGCAGGAAGACCTTGCGGCCGGCAAGCCGATGGATCGGCTGGTCTGCGGCGACGTCGGTTTCGGGAAAACGGAAGTTGCCCTGAGGGCGGCGTTCACGGCGGCCATGTCCGGGTTTCAGGTCGCCGTTGTGGTGCCGACAACGCTTCTGGCGCGGCAGCACTACCGTTCGTTTGAAGAGCGCTTCAAAGGGTTTCCGATCAAGATTGCGCAAGCCTCGCGTTTGGTCGGCGGCAAGGAGCTTTCCGAAGTCAAGGCTGGGCTGAAAAGCGGGGAACTCGACATTGTCGTTGGCACACATGCGCTGCTTGCGAAGTCGATCGAGTTTGATCGGCTGGGGTTGTTGATCATTGATGAAGAGCAGCACTTCGGTGTGGCGCATAAAGAGCGCCTGAAGCAGCTGAAGGACGATGTTCACGTTCTCACGCTGTCGGCGACGCCAATTCCGCGAACGCTGCAACTGGCGCTCTCGGGTGTCCGCGAGCTGTCGCTCATTACCACGCCACCGGTCGATCGCCTGGCCGTGCGCACGTATGTGTCGCCGTTTGATCCCGTGATCCTGCGCGATGCGTTGCGGCGAGAGCGTTTCCGGGGCGGGCAAACCTATTATGTCGTGCCGCGCATTTCGGACCTTGACGAGGTGGCCGAGTTCCTCGGCGAGGCGGTACCGGAATTGCGATTGGCCCGGGCGCACGGTCAACTGCCGCCGAGTACGCTGGAAGACGTTATGACCGCGTTTTACGAGGGCGAGTACGATATCCTGCTCTCAACGGCGATTGTCGAATCCGGATTGGACGTGCCGAACGCAAACACGATGATCGTCCATCGCGCAGATATGTTCGGGCTGGCGCAGCTCTATCAATTGCGCGGCCGCGTCGGGCGATCAAAGACGCGCGCCTACGCCTACTTCACGACGCCGCCAGGCAAGAAGCTGACGGAAGGGGCCACCAAACGGCTGAAAGTCCTGCAGTCTCTCGACACGCTGGGCGCCGGGTTCTCACTGGCCAGCCACGATCTGGATTTGCGCGGCGGTGGAAACCTGCTTGGCGAAGAGCAGTCCGGGCATATCAAGGAGGTGGGTTTCGAGCTCTATCAGTCCATGCTGGAAGAGACGATCGCGGCCTTGAAGGGCGGCGAGATGGAAGATGGCGAAGACCAGTGGAGTCCGCAGTTGGGGCTCGGCACGCCGACGTTGATTCCAGACGATTACGTCAGCGATCTACAACTCAGGTTGGGCCTGTACCGGCGGTTGTCGAGCCTTCAAACGCGCGCGGATATTGACGAGTTTGCTGCGGAATTGGCCGATCGGTTTGGCCCGCCGCCGGATGAGGTCAAAGGTCTGCTCGACGTGGTGGAAATCAAGGGGCTTTGCCGTCAGGCCGGGATTGCGAAAGTCGATGCCGGGCCAAAGGGTGCCGTCGTTCAATTCCGTAACGACACGTTTGCCAATCCGGAAGGGCTTGTGAGGTTTTTGCAAACATTGGGCCCACGGGCAAAAATGCAGGCGGATCACAAGCTCGTTGTCAAAGGCGATTGGGAGCAATCCCAACACCGGCTGAAGGGCGTCCGAAAACTTGCAACCGACCTCGCGGAATTGGCCGTAAAAAACTAGGCTCTTTTCGTGCTTATATCGCTTCGCTTTAAAAGTATTTTCATTTTATATCTGACCCATTGACTGATTATTCACCGAACACTGCTGTACTGTCAAAAAGCGATTTGGGACGTTTATTGGACCTGCAACTTGTTTGCAGTGCTCGAAAAGAGCTGGGTGTTTGGTATTATGGCCTCGCTTACGGCAGTCTATGATTGGCTGAAAAGCACAGTCTCAAACAGCCGACATCAGATCGGAGACGGCTTGGCGCTTGCCTTGTTCAACCCGATCCTGCTCTGGGGCATGGTCGTCTCGTTGCCGGTCCGTTTGTGCGGGCGATATGTTCAAGATATGAACTTGGAAACGCGGAAGTTGGTCGCCGTATCTGGGGCTATTCTGCTGTTGAGCGTCTCGCTCGCTGGTCGCACCGGCCTCTTGAAGGATAGCACCCCGATTGACGTTGAGATGCCGGCGGTGACGCGTCACCAAATTCAATTTGCGCAAAGCCGCTAGAGCGTTTCAGATTTAGCTCGAATCGGTGGCTTCCCAAATCAGTTTGGTTTTGATTCAACATGGCTGCTGGGTGAGGGGGGCCAGCATGCATGGCAAAACCATACTCTGACGACTTGCGGGCGCGGGTGCAGACGGCA
>JBCCOV010000044.1:0-27116 GCA_039039985.1 Pseudomonadota bacterium
ATGTGACGGGCCTTGTCTGTTTGGCGCTGTTGGCTGCGGCGTCGGTTCCTGCGGCGCTTGCCCCGCAACGGTCCGTCAATAGGCGCGTTTTCGGACAATTCCGTTCCCGTGTGTCGCAATTTCGTGTGTCGCAGTGCTGAACCCTGCAGGTTATTGCGGAGGATCAAGGTCGCCGCGCGGTCCGTGCGCGCAGTATTCTTCAGTGGCCGTACGGACCGGCTGGCAGCTGTGGATGTTTGCAATACGACCGCAATCATGCCTACCGGCCGGCTGATTTGATTCGTGATGTTTGCATGCGTTCAAGCCGCACGACCGTTACGCAGGAGACTTTGATTTTGGTGGGCAATATCGGCGACCAAGCTCGAATCATCCGGTTTCTGGAACAGGCCGAAAGCTACGGCGCTGGCGCTGGGGTCGGTCGCGTTGAGCGGATCGATACGCATGCAGCAATCGTATTTCTTGCCGGTGAGTTTGCCTATAAGATCAAACGCGCGGTTGCGCTGGCCTATCTCGACTTCTCGACTCTGGAGAAGCGCCGGGAGGTGTGCCGGCGAGAATTGGACCTTAACCGACGGACGGCGCCGCAGCTTTACATCTCCGTCGTGCCCGTAACTCAGCAGCCTGATGGGGCGCTGGCCATCGACGGTGATGGCACGCCGGTTGAGTGGGCCGTCAAAATGCGGCGGTTTGACAATGCAATGTTGTTCGACCGTCTCGCCGTCGCGGGTGATCTGACTATCGACGATGTCGATCGCGTCGCGCGCAACGTCGCGTCGTTTCATGCGACGATTGATGTGGTTCGCGACCAGGCTGCGCTCGCGAGCCTTCGGACCGTCGTTGATACGACGTTCCGCGCACCGTTGCGGGCGCAAAGTCAGATTGACCCAAAGGATGCCACCGCGACGTTGAAGCTGGCCGGCGCGCGCTTTGAGGCGCTCTCACCGCTGCTGGCGGGGCGACTGTCAGCCGGCTTTGTGCGCCATTGTCACGGTGATCTGCACTTGAAGAATATCGTTCGGATCGATGGCCAGCCGACCCTGTTTGATGCGATCGAATTCGATCAGTCGATCGCAACGGTCGATGTGCTTTATGACCTGGCCTTTCTCCTCATGGACCTCTGGCAGCGTGGCCTCAAGCACCACGCCAATGTCGTGCTCAATCGCTATCTCTATGAGGCGGCGGCGAGAGAGAACCTTGCCGGGTTGGCGGCGCTGCCGTTGTTTCTATCTCTCCGCGCCGCGGTTCGCTGCATGGTTTCAATCGACCAACTGACGACCGATCCGGAGCACGCCGGTGATCCCGTCCGGCGTGATGTTGCGCGTTACTTCGACTGGGCCAAGACGTTTCTCGCGCCGCCCGCGCCGCGGCTTGTGGCGATTGGCGGGCGATCCGGTACCGGCAAGTCGACGGTGGCGGCGCTATTGGCGCCGGATCTTGGTGCTGCACCGGGCGCCGTCCATATCCGCAGTGACCGGATTCGTAAGCGGATTTACGGGGTCGATGAGTTGATCCGCCTCGATCCGGAGGCCTACCAGCCCGAAGCGTCGAGACAGGTTTATCAGGACATGTTCGCCCAAGCCGCAGACGCGTTGGCCGCCGGGCATTCTGTTGTCCTTGATGCCGTCTTTCTCAAGCCGGACGAGCGGGCTGAAGCGGACGCGCTTGCGCGTCGCATGTCGGTGCCGTTCGACGGCGTGTGGCTGGATGCGGATGCTGATGTGCTGGTTGGACGCGTCACGCGGCGGGTCGGCGATGCCTCTGATGCGGACGCCAAAGTCGTGGCCTTACAGTTCGGCCGCGAGACTGGCGACATCACCTGGCCAATCGTCGACGCAAACGGGTCGGCGGACGACGTCGTGCGCCGTGTCGAGGCCATCCTCGTCGAAGCGGCCGAGGCTTAAGCAGTCTTTCGTTTGCGCTGTTCGCGAGTTTTTACGTGCGCTACCGCTCGCGACAAGCGCTCGCGACTTGAGCGCGCTTTAGTTGGCGCTGTTCGCACGCTCGCAGGCTCGCGGCTCGAGCGCGGGCTAGCCGTCTGGCACCCCAGGCCGCGCCTGCGGCCCGGCGCGTTGCGCCGCGCCCACCCCAACGCGGGTGTTCCCGCGTTGGGCATTTCACATGTCGAGATGGCGAACACGCCATCTCGATGGGGCCCGAGCGCAGCGAGGAATAGCCGTGAGCGAAGAGTCTTTAAATTGCGCTGTTCGCACGCTCGCAGGCTCGCGGCTCGAGCGCGGGCTAGCCGTCTGGCACCCCAGGCCGCGCCTGCGGCCCGGCGCGTTGCGCCGCGCCCGCGCAGGCCCGAGCGCAGCGAGGAATAGCCGTGAGCGAAAGCAAGCGAAAGCGAGGCGCATACAATGCGACACGCATTAGAGGTTGCCGCCAGGTGCGAAAACGCTTCAGCCGGTGTGATACAGCGTTTCGAAAAGACGGGGATCGTAGCTCGATTGTGCGAACGTTTCGCCTTTGGTCAGAATCGAGATCGCGTCGTGGCTGTGCAGCGACTCCTGATGACTGGCGACAATGCGGAAATCGCCAATACGTTCGTCATTGTCGAGGGCGTCGCACAACAGACGTACGGCGTCTTCGACAAAGATCGGATGTGATCCGTTGAGTTCGGCAAAAGCCTGCTCGTCTTCGCGCTTCACAATCACCTGCGTTTCGGTGACGATCGCACCGACGCACAAATCCACAAGGTCCTCGATCCACAACATGCGGTTGCCTTCGAGCGTAAGCGACAGGCGTGCAACTGAGCGCTGGGAGTGTGGGGTCGCGATCTGTCCGCGGGTGTCGCGGGCATGCTCCGCCAACTCCAACGAGCACGGGCAGGTCGAGGAGTACACGTAATCGAGGTGCATGATACGGACGGTCTGGCCCGCGGTCTTCAGCATTTCAAACGCCACGTCGTAGTACTGATAACCTGTCAGCCCACTCCGCAACGAGGACTTCAGCATCGGATAGCGGAACCGCAGCTGGATACGCGCATCAAAGCTCTCAAGGTCAGAGAGATAGCTGTTGAGAACCTCGTCGATTGTCTCGAAGTCGAACGGCGCATCCGCGTGGCGGTAGAACGAACGCATGATGCGGCTCATGTTGATGCCCTTCTTGGTGGCACCAAGGGAGACCGATCCGCTAACAGATGTTTCAAGAGTCATGACGCCGCCGTCGCGCGATCGGATCGCGAGCGGCAGACGGAAGTTTGAGATCCCGACATGCTGGATCTCGGCTTTGGCGCCCTTGATCAGGCTTGATGGGCCGTTCTGAAGGTCCGGCATGGATGCTTTATAGCTCGCATCAGGCTTGAAGTCTGCCGGATACGTCCGATTGAGGACCGGGCCACCGTTGCTCAGGCCGATCGCCGCCGCCTCGTCGGGCGTCAGTTCGGTTAACCGGCGCAACTCGCTGAGCTTTCGGTCGGGCTCTCCGGCGGCAGAGCTGGCTGGTTTCTGTTCTGCATCAGCCTCGAATTTGGCAGACAACGTGCTCAAGGTGATACTCCCAACGGTCGCGATCAGATCTGATATCGCATCAGCCAACGTGTGGCGGCGGCACCCGGATCATCTTTACGTCTGCTTTACGTCTGCCATTTGCCGGCAAGCGCTACGAATAGGAACAGCTAAGCGCGACAAAACGATTTGCAAGCACCCTTTTGAGGCGCGTCTGATGACGGTCGTCAAGTAGGGTTCACGTTTCCATCAATTCAACGCTAAGTTCCGGGGCTTTGACACACAAACACTTGTCGTAACGGGGGGCTGAAATGAGCCGATTGCCGATCCCAACGCTCGAAGAGATGAGCAAGGCACAACGTCGCATTCACGATGAGATTGCGTCGGGACCGCGCGGAACCGTACCCGCACCGCAGCAGATATGGTTGCATGCACCCGATTTTTGCGACGTCGCGCAAAAGCTGGGCGCCTACTGTCGGTATGGGTCGTCATTGCCGACGGAATTGTCGGAACTTGCCATTCTCGTCGTTGGGCGGCACTGGCAGGCCGATTACGAATGGTGGGCGCATGCGCGCATCGCGCGCGAAGCCGGGCTGCCGGAGGCCATTATCGAGGCGATCCGCGTCGGACAGGCGCCTGATTTCGCGGATCAGGATCTTCGGGCCGAGGTGATCTATGAAACCGCGAAGGAAATGCTCGAGACCCAGCGGCTGAGGCAGGACAGCTATGACCGGGCCCTCGCAGCGCTTGGCCGACAGGGGCTGGTCGAGGTTGTCGGGATCGTCGGCTACTATTGCCTGATCTCGCTTACGCTGAACGTTTTTGATGTGAAGACGCCGGATGGCACACAGCCGTTTGCGGGCGTTGCGCCAAACCGCTGACGTCTTTTCCGCGTTTCACCAGACAATATCAGCTTTTTTGGCGGAACCGGATGACAGAGCAATGGCGCGTGGCCTGGGTAACAGGCGCAAGTAGTGGGATCGGTCGCGAGACGGCGATCCGCCTTGCGAAACTGGGAACGCGTGTCGCGGTCAGCGCACGGTCCGCCGAGGCGCTGACCGCGCTGGAAGCGGAACACGACGCCATCAAAGCGTATCCGCTCGACATCATGGACACGTCAGCGGCGGCCGATACCGTCTCACGTATCGAAGACGATCTCGGTCCGATCGACCTCGCATTGTTTTGCGCGGCGACGTGGTCCGTACTGGATGTCGAGGATCTGGCCGTCGAACCGATCCAACGCAGCATGACTGTTAATTACAACGGGACCGTCGCGACACTGGTGCCCGTCGCGCAACGCATGATGGCGCGCAAATCGGGACGAATCGCGATTGTCGCCTCCGTTGCCGGTTATCGCGGGCTGCCACGTTCGGCGGCCTACGCGCCGACCAAAGCGGCCCTGATCAATCTTGCGGAGTGCCTACAACCCGACCTCGCGCGCCACAATGTGGATGTCACCGTCGTCAATCCCGGTTTTGTCGATACCCCGATGACGCGCACGAACGACTTTCGCATGCCGGATCTTATGAAAGTTGAAGATGCGGCAGATCAGCTCGTCGCCGGTCTGCAGCGCGGCGGTTTCGAGGTGACGTTCCCGTGGCGGTTCGTCCGGTTCATGAAACTGCTCAGCATTTTACCGAGCTCACTCTTTCTTTGGTTCATCCGGAGCCGTGTCGCACGCGCGCCACGCGCCTCTCCCGGTGAGGGGGCATCGCAGTCCGGTTGATGCGGACGAACCGTTTTCCACCAGCCATTCTACAATTGTGCTCGCCCGCCGGCGCGCTATCGTAGCGTCACGGAACGATCGGTCTGGGTCGCAGTGGTGTCGTCGGGCGGAGTGTGGGGCGGCAGCACGCGTCCGCCCAGGGCGGAAAGCTCCAGCCCTGGCAAACGACCGAGGAGACCCCGAGCATGCACTTGCCGACCGATCATGAGCAGCGTTTCCAGCTCAACAATGAGGTGCATGCGCGCCCGCCCGAGTCTCTGATTGCGCCGGTTCGTATCTCCTTCCTCGCGATGTTTGCCGCCGGCGACCGCGGTGAAGACCGCCGCCACGTCCGCGATCTCGCGGAGCAGCATGGTTTGACCCCGCCGGGTGACGGCGACGTGCACTATTCTGCAGACTTCGGACGTTTTCGTCTCAAGTGGGAGCGTCATACGGAGTTCAGCCGGATCAAGGTGATCGTGCCCGGACCATCGGAAACGGACCTGTTTCGCGTGCCGGCGGCGTTGGCGATCTCAGAGGAATGGTTGAGTGGTTTTCCTGGTCGTTTGATGACAGCCACGCATGTTGAGATCCGGCCGAAGCCGAAGAAGCTTCCCGATCCCGAAGCCTTGTCGGCCCAGTCGTTTGGCGGACATCCGCTGATCGGGTCTGAGATCGCCGGCGGTTTGGGCACGGCCTACACCGACCTCCGCATTCATGCTGACGGGTTCAGCCGGTTGCTGATCGATGACGGCGGCATGACACCGCGTCAGCTTGGCCGGTCCGTACAGCGGATTTTAGAGATCGACACCTATCGCATGATGGCGCTCCTGGCCTTTCCTGTCGCCCGTGCCTTCGGGCCGAAACTGACCAGCCAGGAACGGGAACTGGCGCAGATCATGAGTGCGATGGCCAGCGAGATGGCTGCAGAGGAGCCGAAACTCCTCGATCGGCTGACGCGACTGCAGGCGGCCATTGAGAGTGGCTACGCCGAAAGTGATTATCGGTTCAGTGCGTCCAAGGCCTACTATGAGTTGGTGCAACGCCGGACTGAGGAGCTGCGGGAAAACCGCCTGGAAGGTCTGCAGACGTTTCAGGAATTCACGGAGCGCCGCCTCATGCCGGCGATGAATACGTGCGCGGCGGTTGCACGTCGGCAGGAGGCGCTGTCGAGCCGCGTGGCGCGGGCGACCCAGTTGCTGTCCACGCGGGTTGAAGTTGCGCGGACGCAGCAGAACCAACAGGTTCTGGCGACCATGGCGCGGCGCGCGCAACTGCAACTGCGTCTGCAACAAACCGTCGAGGGCCTCTCGGTTGCGGCCGTCACCTACTACGTCGTGGGACTCGTGTCCTACGTTGCCAAAGCCGTGTCTGAGGTCGGCGTTCCAGTCAGCCCCGCAATCGTGGTTGCGTTATCCGTGCCCATCGTGGCCGGCTCCGTCTGGTATGGCGTGAAGCGGGTCCGCCAGCGGCTTGAGGCTGCGGACGATGACGATGCCTGATGCGTTTGCGCATGCGCGAACTCGACATCGCGGTCCGGCATGGCGTTTTGCGGCAGTGGGATTGCAGCACGCGAAACTCGCGCTATTCCTAAGGTGATACAGCAACGGCGTATGCTCTATGCGCCAGCTCTCAATCTTCTGGTTCAACCCCGCCGAAAGCGGACTCTCATTACCGTCCCGGCCTCTGCATATGCGCCTCAGATCCGATTGTCTCGGGTGCTTGGGCAGGGGCGTGAGATGGATCCATCACAATCGCAAGCGCTACACGGGAAACGTCATGCCTTCACTCTTGTTTACGCCGCTTAAGCTACGCGAGCTGGAGCTCGACAATCGCATTATGGTTGCGCCGATGTGCCAGTACTCGGCGCACCATGGCTCAGCGACGGACTGGCATCTGATGCATCTCGGACAG
Source organism: Pseudomonadota bacterium (assembly GCA_039039985.1). Classification (GTDB taxonomy): domain Bacteria; phylum Pseudomonadota; class Alphaproteobacteria; order Rhizobiales; family Hyphomicrobiaceae; genus JBCBWG01. The sequence goes on from JBCCOV010000044.1 coordinate 7,066, forward strand.
TACGCTGTCTCGGGCTGCGGTATCGTCTTTGTCGAGGCTACCGGGGTCGAACCCGAAGGCCGGATCACGCCGGGATGCGTTGGCCTGTACAATGACGAGAACGAGGCCGCGCTCAAACGCGTCGTCAAGTTCTTCCGCGACTACGGCAACGCCAAGATCGGGATTCAGATCGGGCATGCCGGACGCAAGGCGTCGGCGGATTTGCCGTGGCGGGGCGGGCGCGCGCTTGCGCCGGCAGACGGCGGCTGGCTCACGGTTGCGCCGTCCGCAGTTCCGTATGGGCCGGGCTGGCATACGCCGGAAGCGTTCGGTGACAATTCCCTGGCGCGCGTGAAGCAGGCGTTCGTCGATTCTACCAGGCGATCGCTGGCGTGCGATTTCGATGCGATCGAGATCCACAGTGCGCACGGGTATCTGCTGCATCAGTTTCTTTCGCCGATTTCAAACCAGCGCACGGATCAATATGGCGGTTCGCTTGAGAACCGTATGCGGTTTCCGCTGGAAGTGTTCGACGCGGTTCGCGCAGCATGGCCAGCTGACCGCCCGCTCGGCGTCCGTTTTTCGGCGACGGATTGGATCGAAGGCGGCTGGGATGTCGAGAGTTCCATCGTTTACGCAAGTGCGCTCAAGGCGCGAGGCTGCGACTTCTTTGACGTCTCCAGCGGTGGATTGGCGCCGGCACAGCAGATCGCCTCGGCCCCTGGATATCAAACGCGCTTTGCGGCTGATGTGAAAGCCGCCACCGCCGTGACAACCATCGCCGTCGGACGGATTACGGATCCGCACCAGGCTGAGACAATCCTGCAAAGTGGCCAGGCCGACATGATCGCGCTGGCGCGCGGTGTGCTGTTCGATCCGCGCTGGCCGTGGCATGCGGCAGTTGCGCTTGGTGACAACGCCGCGTTTCCCCCGCAATATGCTCGCTCGCATCCGTCGCTTGCTGGTGAGCCAATTCCAGGTAATCCGCCTGCGCCGAAGGACTAATGACGCTATGTCGCGACTGCCATTCCAACGTATTGCATATATGGAATGTGTTGGAATAGTCTCGGCTGTCTAGGAGAGCTCGTGTTGGCTCGGTTATGCGAACAAAAATGCCTGCCCGACAACCATCGCATGTCATCGCTTTAGGGAGGACTTCAATGAAAACAGTGCTTTCGGCACTCGGGGTTGCTGCAGTTCTAGCGTTTGCGCCGACTGCGGCGTTCGCGCAAGGTGACGCAAAGAAGGGTGAGCGGGCTTTCAAACGGTGTGCGGCTTGCCACAAGGTGGGCCCCAAAGCGAGGAACGGCGTCGGCCCAATGCTGAATGACCTCATCGGTCGAAAGGCCGGCACTGTCGAGAAGTACAAGTATTCCAAGTTGAACTTGGCGGCTGGTGAAGCCGGGCTTGAGTGGACCGAAGAAAATCTGATGGTGTACCTTGTGGATCCAAGCAAGTTCCTCAAGGAATATCTCAAGGCCAACGGGGCTGCCGACAAGGCCAAGGGCCGGTCGAAGATGGTTTTCAAGCTGAGAAAAGAAGATGATCGCCAGAACGTGATCGCTTATCTGAAGACGTTCACTGCGACCAACTGACTAAGCACCGTGTCGCGGCATCGCTCTGCGACACGGGAGACGGCTATAAAAAACGCCCGCCGGGATGAACTCTCGGCGGGCGTTTTCAATCGGGTGTATTCGATCATTCGGTCATCGTCGGCAACGTTCGCGATGCGAGGTCGCGCATTGAACGTAGCCTACTCCGCCGCCAACCGGACGTAGTCATCCTTGCCGACCGGGCAGGCTTCCCACAACGTCGTCATGGCCGTGACGAGTGCATCAATGTGGGCGTCGGTATGCACAGGCGTCGGCGTAAACCGCAGCCGCTCCGTACCCCGCGGGACGGTGGGATAATTGATCGGCTGCACATAGATGCCATGATCGTCGAGCAGCGCGTCCGTGACCGCCTTGCAGTGTACCGGATTGCCGACCAGGACCGGGACGATATGGCTCGGGTTGTCCATAACGGGCAGACCAGCCGCTTTCAGGCGTGTCTTGACCGTTCGCGCGCGTTCCTGGTGACGGGCCCGCTCGATTTCGCTCAGCTTCAGGTGCCGCACACTGGCCAGCGCTCCCGCCGCAATTGCCGGCGCCAGAGATGTCGTGAAGATGAAGCCCGGAGCATAGGAGCGTATGGCATCGCAGCATGCGCGACTGGCCGCAATGTAACCGCCCATCACGCCGAAACCTTTTGCCAGCGTGCCGTTTACAACGTCGATACGGTCAATCAGCCCATCGCGTTCGGAAATACCACCGCCGGTTGCACCGTAGAGGCCGACGGCATGGACTTCGTCAAGATACGTCAATGCGTTGTGCGCGTCGGCGAGATCGCAAATCTCCGCCATCGGGGCAATGTGCCCGTCCATCGAATACACGCTTTCGAACGCGATGATTTTTGGCCGGTCAACCGGATATGCGGCGAGGAGTTCAGCCAGGTGGGCGACATCGTTGTGCCGGAAGATCCGCTTCTCGCAGCCGCCGTGCCGGATACCGGCAATCATCGAGGCGTGATTCTTCTCATCCGAGAAAATCACCGTATCGCGGCCCATCAGCGAGACCAGCGTCGACAAGGTTGTGTCATTGGCGACGTAGGCGGAGGTGAATAACAGCGCGGCTTCCTTGCTGTGGAGCGCGGCAAGTTCCTGCTCGAGCAGGACGTGATAGTGCGTTGTGCCTGAGATATTGCGCGTTCCGCCGGAGCCGGCGCCAACATTGTCGAGCGCGTCGTGCATGGCCGCAAGCACCACGGGATGCTGGCCCATGCCCAAATAGTCATTTGAACACCAGACTGTGACGTCTTGCCGGGATTCGGGTGCGGCGTAGCGGACGGCACGCGGAAATGCGCCGCGCTGGCGCTCCAAATCCGCAAAAACGCGATATCGCCCCTCCTCATGGAGCGCGCGAAGGCTCGTCTCGAACGTGGCCTGATATTTCATTGTTTGCTCCTTATGGCCACTATTTTTAGGGACTTCGTTGTGGCCGACAAGTGCCATTTGGTCGTGGTTCAAGGGTTGCATGCGCGGCGCGTTGCCGCGAGTTGCCGTTACTTCGGCCGTGGGCGGAGGTGTTCGGCCGGCTCACGCCCAACATGCGCGCTGCTCCTGTCCAAACCTTGACCAAGATCAAACGCCGGACCGCTGGCATGGCATACGAAATTCACGGTCCAAACACGGCCAATTTGGACAGACCCAACTCGCATGGTATCTGCTTTATGTTGTACCAATGGAGCCAGATACCGTGCGCCTTTCCAAACAAACATCTGACGCTGTCAAGCTTCTCACAGCCTGCGCGCGGGCCGACGACGGTCCTGTGAAGGCGGCGACGCTGTCTGAAGAAGTCGGCGTCACGAAGCAACTTGGACTAAAGTTGGTCAATGGGCTGGCGCGGCTTGGTTATGTGGAGACAATCAGAGGTCCACGCGGCGGTTTAAGGCTGGCGCGGCCGGCTCATGAGATCTCGCTTGGTCAGGTCGTCCGCGACTTCGAAGCGCTGCGCGCAAAGCAGACGGACACGACCGGGGACGAGGTAGCTCTGAGCCCGATGCTGGACACGGCTTTCGAAGCGTTTGTCTCGGTTCTGGATGCGCATACAATTGCTGATCTGGCCGCTGCGGGCCCCGGAGCGGGCCCTGGCGTGTCACCGGGTTCACGACCGGCCAAATCGAAAACCAAGACCCGTCGCACGCCGGGACGGCGGCCACGCCGAAGTGAAACGCGTTCCGCAGTGCCACGTTGAGCATGCGACGTTGAACGACGGTGACCGTCGATTCGCACAATCGGCAGGTCTGCAGGACCGCTTGCTGAGCTGGGCTTGAACCTTCCCACACCCCCTCCCGGCCACCCATGACATCGTCCCATTGGGTGGCCGGGAGGGGGTGTGGGCCAGCGACGTGTGTCTACCTAAGGCGAATAGACTCGAGCGCTGTGGATGCGCTGCCCGGCCGTTTGCCATCTGTCCGCTGTACTGGCGCCCCGCTCGCGCGGCCGCCTTCGTGCGGATTGCGCGGCACACCCTCACGTATACGGAATTTCGCGCGGCAGAATCGCATCAAGCGTTGAGATCTCGTCGGGTGACGTGATCAGTTTCGCCCGCGTTTCGCAGGTCGATATGGTGCTTGCCAGGTCCTGAGCCCGCGTCGGCTTCGCGAAGTAGAAGCCCTGAACCTCAATACACCCTTCCTGCTGCGCAATATCGAGCTGCTCGAACGTCTCCACGCCCTCGGCTGTCGTGATCATGCCGAGGCTCGCACCGAGATTGGCTACCGCGCGGAGAATGGCGAGTTTGCTCGCGACGTGCGGGAGCCCGGAAACGAACGACCGGTCGATCTTGAGTTTGTCGAACGGGAAACTTGAAACGTAGTGGAGCGACGAATAGCCGGTGCCGAAGTCGTCCATCGCGATCCGCACGCCGAGCGCCTTGATCGCTTTCAAGTCGTTCATGACGTCTTCAGTGGCATCGAGGAGGATCGATTCGGTAACTTCGATCTCAAGCCGGTGTGGCGGCAGGCCGGACTGCTCAATCGCCGATTTCACGGCGTCGACGATGCCACCCGCATGGAATTGCAGCGCGGAGATATTGATCGCAACGGCCATATGCTCAGGCCAGGTTCGTGCCTGACTGCACGCCTCGTGCAACACCCAGTGGCCGATCGGCACGATCAGACCGCTCTCTTCCGCGATCGGAATGAACTCTCCCGGTGAGACCATTTGACCGTCGGGGCGCGTCCAGCGCAGCAGCCCTTCCAAGGTCTCGACGCGGCGCCGGTCCAGATTGACGATGGGCTGGTAGTGCAACTCGAATTCTTCAAGAACCAGCGCGCGGCGCAGGCCACTTTCCATTTTACGACGACGTTGCAACTCAGCATTGAGCTCTTCCGCGAAGAAGCGAACGGTTCCGCGACCTTCACTTTTTGCGCGATAGAGGGCGAAGTCGGCGTTCTGCATCAGCGTTTCGGTGTCGGAGTTCGACTCGCTGGCGATGACCACGCCCACACTGATGCCGATCATCAATGGCAATTCACCGATTTGATACGGCTGGTTCAGGCTCGAAACCAGGCGGTCGGCGAGCGCAGACGTCTCGTCCTTGCTCAGGGCCGGGGCCTGCAATATGGCGAATTCGTCGCCACCGAGCCGTGCAACCGTATCGGTCGGACGCACACATGCGCGCAAACGATCGGCGACCTGGCGCAGCAGCTGATCTCCGATCGAGTGCCCGTGCGTGTCATTGACCGCCTTGAACCGATCCAGATCGATTAACAGAAGGGCCGCCGTTTCGCCGCCCTTGGCACGGGTCAGAGCGGTTTCCAGCCGTTCCAGAAACAAGAGGCGGTTGGGGAGTTCGGTCAGCTGGTCATGATGGGCTGCAAACCTCAGGCGTTCATCTGCGTAGCCGCTGTCCGTTATGTCTTCGTGGGTGGCGACATAATAGCCATCCGACATGTTGCTGCATGAGACGAGGATTGTTCGACCGTCGCTGAGGTCGCGAGGCAGGCGCCACGGGCGCTCGCATGCGGACCGGCATAGCGTGATGTATGTCTCAACGTCGTCGGCCGAGACGACGCCGCGCTCCACCTGCTGGTGCAACACTTCGGCAAGGCTGATGCCGGGTGGGAGATCGTCAGGCTGAAACTTGTAAAGCTCGCGATAGCGGCGACTTGCAAAGACAAGGCGATCGTTGCCGTCGTAAATGCACAAGCCATGGCTCATACTGTCGATCGCAGTTCGGACAAGCTCGTCGAGCCCCTTCGAGGTGTCGGTGTGACGAAGGAGGTCAATGCTGCTTTGGATGTCGGTTTGCAGACTCCGCGCTCCTGCGATTGACATTCCGGGCTCCTTACACTCGCGTGCGGTTCTTGCGTCGATACGGTATGCTCCTTTGTTTCATAACAGTCTTACTATTTCGCTTGAGTGTTCACATTCTGTAGGATTGCAGTTTTAGGTTTTATAAACGTTTCATACCAATCGGACGCCTTTGGCGGGTCCGCCGGGCTGTTTGTTGTCGTTTGGGAGAGAGACAATTCCGCTTGATGCGGAGATGATCTAATTGGGATTTTTGCCAACGGTTGTCGGTCGGCCGGCGTCGGTCCGCGACTTATACAATGCCTGGCTAACGGTAGCCTGGATCGCGCTGCGGCTGAACGGTTTGGTTACGAGATACGTTGGTTCGGGCTCCAGGCCCGTCAGCAGGCGCTCCGGATAGGCCGTCACGAAAACAATAGGCACGTCGCGGATCTCAAGAATGTCCCGTGCCGCGTCGATACCGCTTGACCCATCAGCAAGGTGAATATCAGCCAGGACGAGATCCGGATTGGTTTCGCGAATGCACTTGTTCGCTTCCGTTCTCGTTCGAGCCAGCGCTGCGACGTGATGTCCGAGGTCAGACAGGATTTGATCAAGGTCCATCGCAATAAAGAACTCGTCCTCAATGACGAGCACTTCAGCCGGGGCTTCTTCGGCCAGATGTTTATAGGCCTTGTCGAGGGCCTCCGACAGTTCGGGCGTCGATAAACCGAGAATGCGCGACGTGGAGGCCTTGTCGAATTGTTCGACAGACGTCAGCAAAAAGGCCTGCCGGTCCACGGATGTGGCCGTGGAAACGTTGGCATTTGTATCTGTGATGATGGATTTGCCGACAGGGCCATTCATCAGCTCGGTGAGAATGGCAAACAGTGCGGCCTTCGGCGGCAGATCTTTCGGAACGACATCCGACTTTGTCAATCGCTCAAGTGTGGCGACGACCAAGTCGTCACCAGCCTGCTGCACGCCACAAACGGCGCGCGCATGGCGACGGAGTTCCGGTAAGAATCTTGAGAATTCTGCGCCGAACTGCACAGCCTTCTCCTACTTCAATAAGGTTTCTAGTTTCGAGTATCGCTGCAATCATAGCGCGATATACTCTACAGATTATAAACCGAATATGTCAGGTGTCGGAATGTCTTCGTTCGTATCTGGAACGTCGCGGACCATCGATTCTTCGCGGACGCGGCTCTGCGCTTTTCCGGTGAGTCGGAAGTAGTTGCCGTTGATGTCATGCCCGTCGCGTTTCGGGGCGACCTGGAACTTGATCGATGCATCCAGGCCTTCCGCCTCGAATGACAGTTCGGCACTTCCGTTCAATGCGTAGCGCACGCCGCGATCCATTAGGAAGCTGCCAAACCCGCGGCCTTTGGCGACGTTCGGCGCAGGGCCGCCGCGCTCGGTCCAGCGGATCTCAAGCATCTCGTCGTCGCTGTCGGGAATGGGCGAGAGATCAGCCGTGCATGTCACGCGACCGCCGTCGATCGAGAGCGCACCATACTTGATGGCGTTCGTCATCAGCTCATGGAAGATGAGAGACAGTGTAATCGATTGCTGCGAGCTGAGTTCGACGTGGCACATCTTGATTTGTACGACATCTGTGTAGGCGGCAAACGCGTCGGAAATCGTCAAACGCACGAGCTTTTCGAGCGAGATCGCGTTCCAGTTATTGCTGGTCAGCAAATCATGAGCGCGAGAAACGCTCTGCAGTCGTTTTTCGATGACCTGCGCGAAGTCTTCCGGGTTGGGGCAGCTGTTCAGCGTCTGGCGGATGATGCCCTGAACAATCGCCAGCGTATTCTTGACCCGGTGATTGAGCTCGCCAATGAGCAGGCGACGGCTTTCTTCGTTCCGCTTGGCCTCGTTGGTATCCTCGATGATGGCAATCGATGTCGGCTCGCCGTTCAGCGTGTTCCATTGCACGGATACGGTCATGCGAGTCCAAAACGGAGAGCCGTCACGTGCCAGCCAGCGTTTTTCGGCTGTCACGCTGTCGAGTTCGCCGTTCCAAAGCGCTTCTCGTTTGCTGGAATGGATCCCGATATCTTCAGGGGCGGTAATAATATGGTAATGCTGCCCGATCAATTCGTGTGGCTCATAGCCAAGGTATTCAGCGAAACGCTTGTTCGAATTCAGAATAAACCCGGATTTTGAGACCAATAGCAGACCAACGCCGGCATTCTCAAAGATGGCGCGAAGCTGGGCCTCGCGGTGACGCAAATCCCGAATTTCCTCCGGAGTCATGGTGTCCGGAATTGTGTTTTCGGGTTGGGCGGACATAAAGCGCCTTTACTTGGTCCCGATGTGTTGGCCGATCGCACACTGCGCGACGCCCCATGCTATAGGCGCTGTTCTGATATTTCCTTAGCTGTTTCTTTATATGCATCTTTGGCGTTTAAAGAGCGTAAAGCCGGCCGCCATGTGCCGTGTTTGGGGCCGGCAACGCTTGGCTTGGCCGTCTTACTGTCCCTTGAAATCCGGGCGGCGCTTTTCGATGAAGGCTGTCATACCTTCAGTGCGATCTTCCGTTGCAAACAAGGTATGCAGAGCTTTGCGTTCCAGCGCCAACCCGGCCTGTAGCGATGCGCTTTGTCCCTCGATGATGCATTCTTTAACTGCGCGCGCAGCGAATGGTGGCATGCGGGCAATCGCGGTTGCCATCTTCAATGCGGTTTCCTGCACGCTGTCGTCTGGGACGCACTCCGAGGCTAGGCCGATGGCGTAGGCTTCTACGCCTGTAATCGGTTTGCCCGTCAAACAGAGCTTCATCGCCTGGTACTTGCCAACCGCGCGCGTCAGCCGCTGCGTGCCGCCGGCGCCGGGCAGGATACCGACACGGATCTCGGGTTGGCCCAGTTGTGCCGTCTCGCCCGCGATGATGATGTCGCACATCATGGCCAGCTCGAGACCACCGCCCAGGGCGTAGCCGTTGACCGCAGCAATGACCGGCTGCGGCGTTGCGGCAATGGTGGCCCAATACCGTTCGGTGCGGCGGCGTATCACATCGGTCATGCTTTGCGCGGCCATGTCCTTGAGGTCGGCGCCGGCCGCGAATGCCTTGTCGTCACCTGTCAAGACAATGCAGCGCACGGTCTCGTCGTCCTGCAGTTCCTGAAACGTCTCCGCGAGTTGCTGGCGCAAGGGCATGCTCAAGGCGTTCAGCGCGTCCGGGCGGTTCAGGCGAACACGCACCACGCCGGTTTCATGCCGCTCGCACAGGACGAGGTCTTCCGAGGTTTGGCTCGACATCTTGGTCTCCGGGTTCAACGCTTCGGTGGTTTGGCCCAACGGACGGTGCGGGCCAGATCCGCGTCGTTCAGCCTAGTCGATTTGGTTCTCATGGTGCTAGCTTGGGCTACTCAAAATGTAACGCGCACCTGATAGCGCTGACGGAGGAAGCGATGAAGCCAGTGGAGGCGGCGGACTACACCGTTGGTGTCGTCGGAGTCGGTGCCATGGGGCAGGGCATTGCCCAAGTTTCGGCACAGGGCGGCATGACCACAATCATGGTCGATGCCAAGCCCGGTGCCGCCGCCGCGGCGCGCGAGAGCGTCGTGCAGCGCATTCATCGCCTGGTCGAAAAGGGGCGTGTTTCGGATGGCGATGCCGCTGACGCGATCGGCCGGTTGCACGTTGGCGACGGTCTCGACGGACTGGCCAAGGCTGACACGGTCGTCGAAGCCGTTTTCGAAGACCTGGACGTCAAGCAACGTCTCTTTCGGGAGATTGAGGCCGCTGTCTCGCGGTCATGCATCATTGCGTCAAATACGTCCTCGATCCCAATTGCCTCAATTGCCCGCGTCTGTGAGCACCGCGATCGGATTGCCGGCTTACACTTCTTCAATCCTGTCCCGCTCATGAAGTTGGTGGAAGTGATCCGCGCGGCCGAGACATCGGATGACGTTGTTGCGGCCTTGTTCGAACTGGGCAAACGAATGACGCGGACCCCCGTCGTGGTTCAGGACAGCCCCGGGTTTCTGGTCAACATGGGTGGCCGTGCGTTCACCACGGAAGGTTTGCGCATTGCACACGACGGCGTTGCGACGCCCAGCCAGATCGACGCGATCATGCGGGACTGCTGCCATTTTCGCATGGGGCCGTTCGAACTCATGGATCTCACTGGCATCGACGTGAACTATCCTGTCAGTCAGATCATTTACGACGGTTACAGTCACGATCCGCGGTTGAAGACATCGCCCAACCATCGTGCCAAGTTCGATGCCGGTATGTTTGGCCGCAAGACCGGCCAAGGTTGGTATCGTTATGAGGACGGCAAAGCCGTAGACGTTCCATCGCCGGACTTCACGACGGGCGCGGCGCCAGCAACGCAGGTGATCTTGCATCAGCCGGACAACCCGGACCTGGCGGCGTTTTGCAAGACAATCGGATTACAGACGACGTTTGAGGATGATGAGGTCAGCCCCATTCTATCGGCATCCGTTGGCGTTGACGCATCGACAACCGCGTCAGTTGAAGGGATCGATCATCGCCGGCTGGTTTGTGTCGATGTGTTCTGGGATACGACGAAGCGCGTCACGATGATGACGGCGCCGGGTGCCGACGCTGCTGCGCGAGATGCCGTTGCTGCCGCCATTATCGCCACAGGCCGCAAAGTCACGGCCATCAAGGACGGCCCCGGCTTTGTTGCGCAACGCATGTGCGCGATGATCGCGAACCTGGGGTGTTACATGGCCGAGATCGGTCTTGCAGAGCCCGAGGACATCGACCTTGCGATGGAACTGGGGCTGAACTATCCGCTGGGACCGCTGAAGCTTGCGGATCGTTTCGGCGTTGTCGAGACACTCACGGCACTTGAAGCGATCCAGGAGATTACGGGAGACGACCGGTATCGTCCGACAACGTGGCTTGGCCGGCGCGCCATGCTGTCGTTGCCCATTCATGCACCAAGCTGAGGTTGGTATGGCGCGAAATACTGTACTCGTTACCGGTGTCAGTCGTGGGATCGGTCGCGCGATTGCGGATCGCCTTGCGGCTGGCGGCTATCAGGTGGTGGGGATTTCCCGGACACTGCCGGAGGACTATGCGGGAATTCATCGGTGTATCGATCTCAGTCAGGCGACTGCGAAGGCGCAGCTGGCCGATGTCGTCGCCGAGTTCGCGCCGGGGCGTCTGGTGGCAAATGCGGGTATCTCAAGCGGCGCCGGCCTGCTCGATGTCAACGACGGTGACCTTGAGGACGTTTGGCGCGTGAACCTTCAGTCGGTTGTCTGGTCGATGCAGGCCGTTGTCCCTACCATGCAGGCTGACAAGTTCGGCCGCATTGTTGTCATCGGCAGTCGCGCCGCTTTGGGCAAGGCCGAACGCACGGCATATGCGGCGTCAAAGGCGGCACTCGGCGGCGTCGTGCGCACAACCGCGCTCGAGTTTGGCCGCGATGGCATCACCATCAATATCGTAGCACCCGGCCCCATCGACACGGAAATGTTCGCAAAGCATCAACCCGAGGGCTCGCCCGCGCGTCAGGCCATTGTCGATACGACGGCCGTGGGCCGTATCGGTCGACCGGATGAGGTTGCCAAGGCGACGCGCTATTTCCTCTCCGACGATGCCGGCTTTACGACGGGCCAGACCTTGTACGTTTGCGGCGGCATGACGGTGGGGGCTGTCCAGTGACCACACTCCACGACCTGATTAGACCGCGATCCATTGCCGTCATCGGAGCGTCCGACAATCCTGCGCGGATCGGCGGCCGTCCGGTCTCGCATTTGATCCAGCAGGGGTTCGAAGGCGATATCTATCCCGTTAATCCGAACCGCGACACGATCCAGGGATTGCGGGCGTATCCGAGCCTTACGGATATCGATGGCCACGTGGATTTTGCGCTTGTCTCGGTCCCCGCAGTCAGCGTGCCCGATGTTGTGCGTCAGGCGCGCGACAAGGGCGTGAAAACGGCGCTGATCTTCTCATCCGGCTTTGCCGAAATGGGTGGGGCCGGCGTCGCGCTGCAAGACGAGATCGTCTCGATTGTGCGGGACAGCGATATGCGGGTTATCGGGCCCAATTGCCTCGGCGCGTTTTGCACCGACCTCAACTTCTACCCGACGTTCACATCAACGATCGATCGCGCGACGCCGAAGCCGGGTGGGCTTGCAATTATCAGCCAGTCCGGTGCGTACGGCAGCCACATTTACATCGCGTGCCACATGCGGCGGCTTGGGATCGGGACGTGGATCACGACAGGCAACGAGTGCGATGTTCACGTTGCCGAGGTGATCAAGCTGTTCGCTGAAGACGACAGCGTCGACACCATCGTGGCCTATGTCGAGAGTATCAAACACGGCCCAACGTTGATTGACGCGCTTGAGACAGCTCGGGCGAACCGCAAACCCGTCATTGTCATGAAGGTCGGGCGGTCTGCGGTTGGTGCGGAGGCGGCTGGATCGCATACTGCGGCTATGGTCGGTGAGGATTCCGTCTATGACGCGGTTCTGCGCCATCACGGTGCCTACCGGGCGCGGTCGACCGAGGAAATGATCGATATCGCATGCGCCTGCCGGCCGAAGATCTATCCGGTCGGCAAGCGCGTCGGTCTGATTACGATTTCGGGTGGCGCCGGTGTACTCATGGCTGATGCCGCGGCGGACTACGGCCTCGACGTGGCGCGGATGCCCGACGATGCGCAGGCCGAGTTACGCGCCATCGTTCCGTTCTGCGCCCCGCGCAATCCCGTCGACGTCACCGCGCAGTTCTTCAACGACCTCAGTCTTGTGCCGCGGTTCTGCAAGGTGTTGATTGAACGCGGCCGTTATGACGGCCTGATCGGTCTTTGGACAACCGTTGCCGGCTCTCCAACACTGGCCGAACCGTTGATCCAGTCCCTGATCGATGTCAGATCCGGTCGCGACGATCTGTTGTTCATTCAGTCCATTGTCGCGCCTGAAGAGGTCCAGGCACGTTACGAGGACGCGGGGTTTCCGAGTTTTGAAGACCCGACCCGGGCAGTTGCAGCCATGGCGGCTCTCATGAGTATCGGCACGGCGTTTGCGCAAGGTGCGCCATTTGTTCCAGACCTTCCGGATCTGGCACCGTTACCGGCGGGCCCGCTGTCCGAACGTCAAGCCAAGGAGCAGCTGGCTGCATTCGGTATTCCGGTTCTGCTGGATGCGCTGGCAACCTCGGCCGAGGCCGCGGCTGAGATCGCCGGTCGCGAGACCGGTCCGTTTGCGCTCAAGATTGCATCGCCTGATATTGCGCATAAGACGGATGTCGGCGGTGTGCGCCTCAGTGTTGACGGCGACGATGTTGCAGGTGGCTTTGATGAGATGACCGCAGCCGTCTCCAAGGCCGCGCCGCATGCCCGGATCGATGGTGTGTTGGTTGCGCCGATGGTCAGTGACGGCTTGGACTGTATCCTAGGCGCCAAGATCGATCCGGTGTTCGGCCCGGTCGTTGCGTTTGGGCTGGGCGGTATCTTGACGGAAGTTCTCAACGACGTTGCTTTGCGGCCTGCGCCGGTCAGCGTTGCGACGGCGCGCGAGATGATCGGTGAGCTCAGAGCCGTCAAGGCGTTTACGCATCCCCGCGCGGGCGATCCGATTGATCTGGACATGCTGGCCGACGTCATATCACGGTTTTCGGTTTTTGCGGCTGTGCACGGCGCGGACGTCGAGAGTATCGACGTCAACCCGTTACGGGTCTGGTCTGATCGGTGCCTTGCGCTCGATGCGTTGATCGTGCGGACGGGCGCTGGTGGCTGATTCAAAGGCGAGACAAAGGAGGCAAGGGATGGAGCTGAAACTCGCCGAGGAGGACCGTGCGTTTCGCGATGAAGCCAAGGCTTGGATTCGCGCGGCGCTACCGGCCTGGCTTGCGGACAAAGTCGCGACCGGTAAGCGGCTGACAAAGGACGACTATCTGACGTGGCATGCCAAGCTGCGGGAACGTGGCTGGTTGGCGTGGCACTGGCCGGTTGAGCATGGTGGTGCGGGTTGGTCGCCGGTGCAGAAGCACCTGTTTGAAGCCGAATGCGTCGCCGCGCATGCGCCCCGGATCGTGCCGTTCGGCGTCAACATGTTAGGGCCGGTCTTGATCGCATTCGGAAGCGACGCGCAGAAGGCCACATATCTGCCCCGGATTCTCAACGACGACGATTGGTGGGCGCAAGGGTATTCGGAGCCGGGCGCCGGATCGGACTTGGCCTCGCTGAAGACGCGCGCGGTGCGGGACGGCGATCACTACGTGGTCACGGGGCAGAAGACGTGGACGACGCTCGGTCATTTTGCCAACCGCATGTTCTGCCTGGTCCGGACGGATGCAGAGGCGAAGCCGCAAGCCGGCATCTCATTTCTTCTCATCGACATGGACTCGCCTGGAATCGAGGTGCGGCCCATCGTGACCATCGACGGCGAGCACGAGATCAACGAGGTCTGGTTGAACGAGGTCCGTGTGCCGGTCGAAAATCTTGTCGGCGAGGAGAACCAGGGCTGGACGTACGCGAAGTATCTTTTGACCTATGAGCGAACCGGTATCGCCGGTGTTGCCTACGCGAAGCAGGGGCTGGATCACCTGAAACGTGTTGCGGCCAAGCAGATGTCGGGTGGGCGTCCGTTGTCAGAGGACCCGATGTTTGCGGCGCGCATGGCGCAAGTGGAAATCGATCTCATGGCCATGGACGTGTTCAACCTGCGCATTGTTACGGCGGCCGGTGCCGGCCGGGCGCCCGGTGCTGAGTCGTCCTTGCTCAAAATCAAAGGCACGGTCGTTCGCCAGGAGATCACGGATCTGCTCCGTCGCGCGATGGGGCCTTATGCCTTGCCGTTCACACCGGAAGCGTTCGCGGACGGCTACAACGAAGAGCCGATCGGGCCGGACGGCGCCATGCTGCACGCGCGGGCGTACTTCAATAATCGGAAGCTCTCGATCTATGGCGGATCGAACGAAATCCAGCGCAACATTGCCGCCAAGCATTTGCTCGACCTTTAGAGTCTGTTCGCCTTTGGCGAACTCGCATCGCCGGCCCACACCGCCAATTCGAACTTGGATGAGGCTGGCGAAATCTAAAACAAAATAACAAAGGGGGGAGTCCGGCCAATGGACTTTGAGCTCTCCGACGAGCGCCGGATGCTGATGGAAACGGCGACACGTTTTATCAGCGACAGCTATGATCTCGCCGCGCGCCATGCCGGTACGGCGGCCGATGACGGGTTCTCCCGGGACATCTGGCAGCAGTTTGCTGAACTCGGCTTGATTGGCGCGCTGTTGCCGGCCGAAGTCGGTGGCTATGGCGGCGCAGGAGAGGACATTGCCGTCGTCTTTGAGGCGCTTGGCCGCGGCTTGGTCATGGAACCGTTTCTGGCGACCGGCATTCTTGGGGCGCACCCGATCGTTGGCGCGGGGTCAGGCGCACACAAAGCCGTTTTGGATGACGTGATCGCGGGCAATGTCCTCTTGGCCTTGGCACACGGGGAGCCGGACAGTCGCTATGAGATCGCCCATGTCGGCACCACGGCTGTGCGCGACGGTGCGCAGTGGCGGCTGAACGGTGCAAAGTCGGTCGTGATGAATGGCGACACGGCGGATAAGTTGGTCGTTTCTGCGCGGGTCTCAGGCGCAGTTTCGGATCAAGACGGCCTGGCTTTGTTTCTGGTCGACGCGAAGACGTCCGGGCTCGCGCGACGCGGATCGTCAACAATCGATGGCGGGCGGGTCGCGGAACTCTCCCTTGACGATGTGGTCGTGCCCGAAGACGGGCTGCTTGGCGATCCAGGCAAGGCCTATCCGCTGATCGAAGACACGCTTGCGCGCGGCGCACTGGCCCTCTCGGCCGAGGCCATCGGCATCATGGATGCGGCCAAGGACCTGACGCTGGACTATCTCAAAACCCGCACGCAGTTTGGTCGGCCGATTGGGAGTTTCCAGGTCTTGCAGCACCGCATGGTTGATGTTGCGCTTGAGATCGAACAGGCGCGTTCCCTCTTGATGCTGGCGGCATCGCAATTGACTGCCGATCGGGCCGCGCGCGAACGCGCCGTCTCAGCAGCAAAGAACCTTGTCGGCCGGGTCGGTCGGCTGGTCTCAGAGGAGACGATCCAAATGCATGGCGGTATCGCCATGACGTGGGAGTACGCGCTGGGGCACTATGCCAAGCGTCTGACCATGATTGATCATCAGCTGGGTGATACCGACTTTCACCTCGCCAGATTCATCGCGCTGGGAGGTGAAGCGTCGCCGTGACGGCCTGATGGTCGCTCACACCCGTATGTAGTGCGACATCAGACACGGTACACCGGGCATTCGAAAAGACGCCGTCCACCATCAACTCCAGCGGCGCGGCACGATGGAGGTCGGGGTCGAGGCTGCTTGTGACGTGTGCTGGAATGTTGTCGCGGTAGTGTGCCGCAAGGCGGCCAAAAATCGGCCCGCCCCGTGGTGCGTTGAAGTCGCCCGTGAGTACGAGCGGATGATCGGCCGCGGCCGCGTCCGTCATGGACATCAGGCTCTCAACGGCCTCAAACTGGAATGGACGTGGCTCACCGTCCGGCGTCCACGGGAAGTGGGTTGTCGCAAACATCACGGCCGTGTCGCCAAGCGGCACGAACGCCGCGGCAGCTGCAAACCGTGTCGTCTCGATGCGCGTCTCTGCGGAGGTGCGGTCCAGAATAGCCGTGCCGTCGCCCTTGCCGTAATAGTGCAGGGTTTGCGGATTTAAGAGTTGCGGTTTGGAAAGCACCGCAACGCCAAATGACCCGATATCGCGTGCGTTCGGATGGCGGCACATCGGCACAAAGTGGACGTGGGGCACGTTGAGGCGCGTCGAAAACAGTTCGAGATCCTGGGCCTCGAGTTCCTGCAGGCAGATGACGTCAGCGGCCTGGTCTTCAAGAAAGGGTAGCAGGCGCGACAGGTGCGTGCGCCGTTCGATATTGATGCTCGCGATTTTCAGGTGTGAAGCAGTCATGCCGGATCTCATGGTCATCACAAAGGACGTGCACACCGCGTAGACTTAGCCGCATTTCCGTCGCGCTTGACGGTTCTGTCTGGCCGATATGTGGCGTCCGTGGTGTGTCATGGCGGGCTGCGCGATCATGTGTCTGGGTTGAGCCCGATGATTGTTTGTGTTGATGCTGCCTATTCAGATACGGCCTCCGCCGCTGCTGGTGTGATTGCCAAGTCGTGGTCCGACGGCGAGCCTCACGATACGGTCATCGTACAGACTGCGACGTCCGCCGACTACGAGCCTGGTGCGTTCTATAAGCGGGAGTTGCCACTCCTGGAAGCCGTCATCGCTTGCATGAGCCTTCGACCTGCAACCGTCGTCATTGATGGGTACGTCTGGCTCGGCCGCGACGGGGAGATGGGATTGGGCGCACATCTCCACAAAGCCCTTGAGAATACCGTCCCCGTGGTCGGCATTGCGAAGTCCGCGTTTGCGCACGATGACTGGTCGCGGCCGGTGCTTCGCGGTGTCAGCAAGCGCCCGTTGTTTGTCACCGCTGTTGGGATGGCCTGCGACGCCGCGGCAACTCTGGTGGCGGGGATGCATGGTGCCGGCCGTCTGCCGACATTGGTCCAAGCGGCTGATCGCGCCGCAAGGGCCGCAGTCGGGACCCGTTAACGATACGATTACGACCGTTTGGTCTTTGTTCATTGTCCAGTCAGGTGGGATGGCGCAGTGCGCTGTTCCCAATGTGACTGCTATTGTCAAATTTATTGGTTAGGATCGTCACTGCGATTGGCGAGACCATGTCGTATTTTGCCGGAACGATTCCGCCTCTCCGCCCGACCAACGGTTGGGATGACGATATGTCTGGATGGCCAGGTTGAATCGCATAAGAGAGATGCGGGATGGTCGAGCAACGCCGCCTAGGGCGGATGTTCTCTAGGCTGTACACTGTCGGGAGGGGACGATGAAAGTGATATCGCAATCCAAGTTTGCGCCGACCACGTCCACAACCCGGGCGTTACGCGCCTTCATCGCCTTGGGCGGTGTCGCCGGTTTGGCCGGCTTGAGCGTTCTGTATGCCAGCCTTGCAGAGGCGCAACAGCCGCTGTCCTGGACATTTGTTGAAGCTAAGGACGCGGACAATGGCGGGCGCATGACCGCGCGCCTCCGTTCGAACGTGCCGCAAACGGATTACGCGCAACTTGCGTGGACATGTGACGAGACGATAGCGCAAGGCAAAAAATTCACCGTGCTGACGATTGCGCTTGATGTTGGTCAGCTTGCTGAAGGCACGCCGACCAAGGTTCGTTTCTCCGGTGGCGGACTTGAGAACGTCATTGACGGCACGGTTAAAGGCGCCAATGCCGAGGTTGGCATTACCGGCGTCGTTGTTCGGCCCCGTCCGGACTCACCCGTTTGGAAGGCGCTGACGACGCTGGGTGAAATTGACGTGACGATTCCCGGGTACTTGTCGACCAAAATCAATCTTGAGGCAGGGCGGGAGAAGATCCGCCAGTTTGCCGCCACCTGTCTGGACTATTTGCGGCCACGAGAGACGGCGTCGACGCCGAGTGCAGATAACACGAACGCTCCG
Source organism: Pseudomonadota bacterium (assembly GCA_039039985.1). Classification (GTDB taxonomy): domain Bacteria; phylum Pseudomonadota; class Alphaproteobacteria; order Rhizobiales; family Hyphomicrobiaceae; genus JBCBWG01. The sequence continues at coordinate 25,393 of JBCCOV010000044.1, forward strand.
GAGAAACGTGAGTCGCGGGTTGCCGCGCTTTCGTCTTCAGAGGCGAAAGCAACACCGGCACCTGAGGCTGGCTCCGAAAACGCAGAGACGGAGCGCGAGACTTTCCTCAAGGCGCGCGAAAAGGGAACGGTTGACGCGTGGCAGAGCTTTTTGAGCCGGTATCCAACCGGTTTTCGTGCGGATCTCGCGCGCGCCTATCTGCGGCGGCTGGGCGTGGATGCCAAGTCCCCGTCGTCGCCTCCGTCTGCGCCGGCATCCCCGCCACTGTCGGCCGACAACGCCAAGCCCACGCCTCCGCCATCGACGGGACCCGCTAAGGTGGCGATTACGGCTGGAGAGACGTCCTGGGAAATCGGGCAGGAGAACATTGCCTCTGACGGCGGGCGCATTGTCGATACGGCAAGTGTCGAGGCCGGCGGTGCGCGGTTGCTCGCGTATTGCAGCCCATCGAACAGCCGGCCAACACTTGCGCTGATGGTTCGGCCAATCGCAGACGGCAGCAATAGTGATCTCATTCGGCGTTCGTTGACCCAAGCCGCCAAAGCCGGCGGGCCGATTGGACGCCGTGGCGTTCGGCGCATTTCCGTCACCTTCAATGATGGACAAACAGTGCGCGGGGCGTCGACCTATGATTCAGCCGTCTCCGATCGTGGACTGCAGATTCTGACCTATGGCTCACCTCTGGATGCCAAAAGCCAAAGTGTCGGGCGCCTCATCGCCGGTCGGAGCGTCACGATTGCATCGGGTCCGTTTTCGGCAACGTTCCAACTCAAAGGCAGCCAAGCCGCCCTTTGTTCGGTTTTGAATGCATGCGGCGTGAAACGTAGCGATTGCGCTGGCGTCGACGGGCCCGGACCGGTCGGCGTTGTGACGCCGTCCGGTCTGACACCGCCAAGTACCGACAACTCGCCAGGTGCGCTGACCGGTGAAGACGATGGCACGGACACAGCCTCGCCCTATGCGCCGCCGTCGGCAAACGACAAGAACGTCAACGATGATGCGCGGGCGCGTGTTGCGCCGCCGCCAATCTCAATTCCACGTCGGGCGGACTGTAATCGCGGCCGGGTTTACAGCAAGCGCCGCGGACGGTGTGTCTGCCCAAGCAGTCGGCCGGATTGGGATGGCCGCCGCTGCCGTCGCCTGGCGCGGATTGATCCTGATGACGACGATGATGGTCGGCCGGCGCAGCGCGTCAGATGTCGCGGTGGCCAATACTACAACCGCAGTCGCGGACAGTGCGTGTGTCCACGCGGACGCCGCTGGACCGGACGCGTCTGCGCGCGGCGCGGCGGATATGCACGGCGCGATGACGACGATCGGCCGCGGAGGCGGTCAAGGGATCGCGGTCGTCCGGGTGAAACCGGCATCTGTCGGCAGCTGCGTCGCAACTGCCAGACGGGTGGTCGCGAGAAGACCTGCAAACGCTACGAGGACTTCTGCGGCCAGAACCTGTAGCGCATGGGGTTGTTGTTTATCGCTCACGGGGGTTGTTTATCGCTCACGGGCCGTTCCGACCTAACGGTCGGGCCCTCCATCGAGATGGCGTGTCCGCCATCTCGACATTTAAAGTGCCCAACGCGGGAACACCCGCGTTGGGGAGGGGGCGCCGCAACGCGGCGGGCCGCATTCGCGGCCTGGGATCGTCCGCGCAGGATAGCCAGCGCTCGAGCCGCGAGCCTGCGAGCGTGCGAACAGCGCAGTTAGAGACTCTCGCTCACGGGCTG
>JBCCOV010000045.1:0-26552 GCA_039039985.1 Pseudomonadota bacterium
CCGGTTTTCGACATCCGCTTCAAGCGCCGTGTTCTTGGCGCCGACAATGCTGCAAGCACTATGACTGTTGAAGATTTTGCAGTCCGCCTGCATCGCGCACTGCTCGGACGCGAATTGCGGGATTCCGTTGTGGAAACCGCGCAGACGCTCGCACCTACGGCTCATCTCGCGATGCAGACGGTTGCACAACCCCATATCGACAGTGCGATTTCGAAAACGATCAATTGTCCGGTGGACATGAGCTTCGACGATTTTCGCGACGTCTATACAAATGCTTATCGGTCCGGGCTCAAAGGCTGCACAACGTATCGGCCGAATCCGATAACAGGTGCTGTCCTGTCAACGGAACATGAGCCCGACGACTGCGGTGATGCCTGCGAACTCGGCCCAGTCGCCGCGCCGCTTTGATTCGCAATAGGTTATGATGTGGCAGTTATCAATTTTTTGTGGATAAGGCAAAAGTCATTGTGGAAATAGAGACATATTTCGGCTGAAAACGAACGTCACGCTAACCAATGGTATGTAATCAAAGTCACGTTACGGGGCGTTGCGTGGAGTGGGCCGGTGAGCAACCGTTTTGAGCAGTTGTCTGACGTTTTGTCTGGACTATCGGATTCGGTCGATACGAGTGTTGATGTCGGGGAAAATGAAGGCGCGGATACGTTCGAGTTCTGGGTCGGAGCCTCTGGCCGTTCATATGTTCATTCCGTTTATTCGTTGGTCGACTGTCCCGAACTGCCGAAAGTGAACTACATCCTGGCCCATCGTGATGACATGGGTGAGTGCGACGTGCTTCATATCGGCCAAACGAGCGCACAAGCGCGCAGCTTGAACCGCGCCGCCATTCGCCAGATCGCCTCACAAATCGGCGCAAACGAAGTGCATGTGCATTACCTCGGCACCAACAGATCAGATCGTGCCGTAATCGCCTTCGACATCGATTCCGCGCTGGAGATGGCGGACGACGAGTTTGTCGGGCAGCCAAATTAGCTCCTGCAACATTTAGCGATTTCGCGAGCGCAGTCCCGCGCCGCACGTCTTCACCGCCTGGATAACTCACGTTGTATGCGAAAAACGAAGCGGCGGCGGGCATCGCGCCGAAGCCGCGGAGCAAGCACGCGCGTCTGCCGACAGCGATCGACCAGGTGCACTGATGCCGGGCGACAGTTGGCACTACTGCCCCCGTGACGCGCAAAGTAAGGACCGACCATCACAAGCAGCCGGTTCAGCTCGCGAACCTCGAAGCCAAGCTGCTGAGCGTGTCGCACCGTATTGACGAGATAGTCGACATTCGGACCGGATTCGCCGCGAGCCGCACGGATCAACTCGGCCTGCAGCGCCAGCGGCAAGCGACCGGCATAACTCGGATGCGCGCGCTCGACGACATATGTAACGGCGAAAACCTCTTTCCCGTCTCCAGCCGAAAGCCGGACGGGCAAGTGCACCTCCCGATAAACACCGTTAATCTGCTCGCGCGCTCTCAGATAACGAAGCACCTGTTCGCGCGCCGCATGCGGAACACGGAAGACAATCCCGCGGCAGGTTCCACCCATGTCGAGGCCAAGAACCAGTCCCGGGCGTTCGTGGGTGCCGCGATGGTGAGTCGAATAGACGCAGAATGACCGGCGGTAGCCGATGGCGACGCCGTGATGGGCGTCTGCATACTCAAACCCCGGTCGCCACATCAGCGATCCGTAGCCGAATATCCAGAGATCGTCTTGCGTTGCCGCGGTCATCACACACTGTCTTCAGATGGCAACGAACCGGACCGGCGGCCGAAATCCGGCGCCGAAACATCCTGTCCGGCTTCGAGAATGCCACGGCGGATCAAGCGCGCATCCGTAAACAGGCGAAACAACTTCTCGCCGTCGCCAAACCGGATTGCGCGCTGCAGCTCGGACAGGGTCTCGGAAAACTGGCCCAGCATTTCCAACGTGGCTTCTTTATTGTTCAAGAAGACGTCGCGCCACATCGTCGGATCCGAGGCCGCGATGCGCGTAAAATCTCGAAAGCCGGCTGCCGAAAACTTGATGACCTCGGTATCCGTCACCCGTTCGAGATGCGCCGCCGTATTCACGATGTTGTACGCAATCAAGTGCGGGAGATGGCTGGTAATCGCCAGCACCAGGTCGTGATGATCCGGCTCCATAACTTCGACGTTCGCGCCCATGCCCTGCCACAAAGCCGTCAAGCGCTCCGCCGCCGCGGTATCGGATCCACGAACCGGCGTTAGAATACACCACCTGCCATCGAACAATTCGGCAAAACCGGCTTCCGGCCCCGAATACTCGGTACCCGCAATCGGATGGCCCGGCACGAAATGCACGCCGTCCGGAATATGAGGCGCGACCGCCTCGACAACCGCGCGCTTGACCGAACCGACATCGGTCACGATGGATCCAGGCGCCAACGCAGGCGCAATGTCCTCGGCAATGGCCCCACAGGCCCCAACCGGCACGCAAAGAATGACGAGATCAGCCCCCGCAACAGCGTCGCGATTGCTGGCATAGGCTTTGGTGACCAACCCAAGTCGGACCGCTGCCGCGCGCGTTTCTTCGGTACGTGCGGCGCCAACGATCTCGCGCGCAAGTCCTGCCCGCCGCAACGCATGGCTGATCGAGGACCCGATCAAGCCCATGCCAATGAGCGCAACACGGTCAAACGGTTGGATCATTGGCCGATGTCCGCCCGTTGGAACGCACCGAGAGCTGCAGCCACAGCCTGAGTTTCATCGCCCGTCCCGATCGTAATCCTCAAGGCGTTCGGCAAGCCGTAGCCGTCCATACGACGGACAATGATCCCTTGCTCGCGCAGGAATGCATCCGCACGCTGTGCGTTGCGCTCCGGATCCTCGAAGTGGACCAGAATGAAATTCGCGACACTTGGCGTCACCTTAAGGCCGATGGCCATCAGTTGGTCCGTCAGCCAAGGCAGCCATTCGTCGTTGTGCTGAATGGCAAGCTGTTGGTGTTCGCGGTCACGAACGGCGGCGGCTCCTGCTGCGATGGCCGACTGCGTCACGTTAAACGGGCCGCGCACGCGGTTCAAAACATCCGCGATTGCAGTCGGACAGTACACCCAGCCAAGCCTAAGCGCCGCGAGCCCGTGGAGCTTCGAAAACGTTCGCGTCATGACGGTGTTTTCGCTTGCCGAGACCAGCTCCAGTCCCGCCTCGTAATCGTTCCGGCGCACGTACTCACAATAGGCTGCGTCGATGACCAGTAAGACGTCTGATGGCAGCCCGGCCCGCAGCCGGCGCAGCTCGTCAATCGGAATGTACGTGCCTGTGGGATTGTTGGGATTTGCAACAAACACAATCCGCGTGCGCTCCGTGACCCGCGCGAGGATCTCGTCAACGCTTGTTTTCAAGCCATTTTCAGGGGCGACAATTGGCGTGGCGCCACTCGCCAGGATAACGATGCGATACACCAGAAAGCCGTGCTCGGTATAAATCGCCTCATCGCTGGGGCCGAGATAACTCTGCGCGAGCAAACTCAGGAGTTCGTCCGAGCCCGCACCACAGACGATGGACTCGGCATTCAGGCCATAAACATCTGCAATGGCGTGCCGCAATTCCGTTGCAGATCCATCCGGATAGCGCTCAAGGCTGCCGGCACATGCCTGAAACGCGGAAATCGCGTGCGGCGACGGACCGAGCGGGGTCTCGTTCGAGGACAGCTTGATCGGCTTGCGCCCAGTCGCAACGCTGCTTGCGCCGGGAACGTAAGCCGCAATGTCGAGGATGCCGGGCCGAGGCCGCGGCGCGGCGGATTTGGTCGTCATCGGGACTCTGCACACGTTTTGTATGAACTCGGGCAGGGAGTGTTAGGCGTGGATGCGGTCGAAAGCAAACCCTCGTCGTCGCTCCAACACGCAAATAACGTCGCGGCGCACGCCACAAATGACGGCAGCACTGGTGATCAGCCGGCCAACGCGGTATCAGAGCGCCGGTCACAGCCGTCGCTGCGGGCCACTGCGACTGGAGGATATCGGCGATGACAACTGAAGCGTTCTCTGCCACACGCGCACCGGCGGCGCATGCGGAGTCGCATGAGCCGACCAGTCCGGTTGCGGAATTCGACGCGTCTAACCCACTCACGCTGGCGTCGGGGCAGACGCTCGGCCCGTTTCAAGTTGCCTATCAGACTTACGGAACGCTGAACGCGGCGAAGTCAAACGCAATCCTGGTGTGCCATGCGCTCACGGGCGACCAACATGTCGCAAACACGCACCCTGTAACCGGAAAGGCCGGTTGGTGGGGCACAATGATCGGCCCGGGGCGCCCAGTCGACACCGAGCGGTTCTTCGTCATCTGCGCGAATGTGATTGGCGGCTGCATGGGCTCAACGGGGCCGGCCTCGCGGAACCCGGCGACTGGGGAACCGTACGGGCTCGACTTTCCCGTCATCACCATCCGCGACATCGTCAACGCTCAAGTCCGCCTCGTCGACCGGCTTGGCATCGACCAGCTGTTCGCCGTCATCGGCGGATCGATGGGCGGCATGCAGGTTCTGGAGTGGGCGTCCAGCCATAGCGAGCGCCTATATGCCGCAGTGCCGATTGCAACAGCCGCCTGGCACTCCTCGCAAAACATCGCGTTTCACGAAGTCGGGCGTCAGGCTGTGATGGCGGACCCGGACTGGCGCGAGGGCAAGTATCTGGCTGTGGGCAAGAACCCGCGGCGCGGCCTCGCAGTGGCGCGCATGGCAGCACACATTACATATCTATCGGAAGATGCCCTGCAGCGGAAATTCGGCCGCAATCTGCAAGACCGCGAAGATATGTCGTTCTCGTTCAGCGCCGATTTTCAGGTGGAGAGCTATCTACGGCATCAGGGGTCGTCGTTCGTCGATCGGTTCGATGCCAACAGCTATCTCTACATTACGCGGGCGATGGACTACTTCGATCTGGCGGCTGAGCACGACGATGTCCTGGCCAATGCTTTTCGCGGTACCAGGACGCGCTTTTGCGTCGTTTCGTTTACAAGCGACTGGCTCTACCCAACGCGCGAGTCGAAGGAAATCGTCCAGGCACTCAATGCCGTTGCCGCCAATGTCTCGTTTGTTGAAATCGAGAGCGACAAAGGGCATGACGCCTTTCTGTTGGATGAACCGGAGTTGTTTGCGACCGTGACTGGATTTCTCGACGCCGGCGCCAGACGCCGCGGCATTCGCGAGCGGAGCTAAGTCGCCAGCATGTTGAAGCGCACAACCTATGCCGTGGACGGACATCGCCCAGACCACGTTCTGATCGCTGAGATGGTGTCGGACGGCGCACGCGTGCTCGACGTCGGATGCGGCGACGGCGCGCTGCTAAAGCTCTTGGAAGAGCGGCGAAACGTCGATGGTCGCGGTATCGAAGTCGCCCGCGAGAAGGTCAACGCGTGCGTGGCCGAAGGTCTGTCGGTGATCCAGGGTGACGCCGATATCGATCTCGATGACTACCCGGACAAGGCGTTCGATTACGCGATCCTGTCACTCACGATCCAGGCCACGCGGTTTCCAAAGTCCGTTCTGAAGAACCTGCTCCGTATCGGCTATCACGCGATTGTATCGTTCCCGAACTTCGGGCATTGGCAGATCCGGACTCAGCTGATGTTCACAGGGCGTATGCCGCGCACACGGAATCTGCCGGAGGCCTGGTATCAAAGCCCGGATGCACATCTCTGTACGATCGTGGATTTCAGCGATCTGGTTGGAAAGGTGGGCGCGGAAGTGGTGGACGCAGTTGCGTTCAACACCGCTGGCCAGCGCCTTCCGATTAACAGGTCCCTTCGTCTCCAGAACGTATTCGGTGAGAAAGCCGTGTTTTTGATGCGGACACCAGAGCCAGACGGTTCCCCGCAAAGACAAGGCCGTAACCGGTAGTCGATACGCGCAAATCATCGCCTGGCAAAGGCGATGCGACGATCACCCCGAACGACAGAGTCTCAACGACCGAAGTGCGCCGGTTGTTCAGCATGCGAGATTTCGCGACTCAATGCCGAGTTGAAAATCCTGACATGATCCTGTCATATCCGTTCGCTTTGCTATTGCCCAAATGGCGGGCACCGGAACGTGGCGGCTCGCCGTCCAGTAACAAGCCAGAGGGGCCCATCAGCGGCGAAACACGCGGATCAATCCAACGAGCTGCTCTGAAGCTCGCAGGTCATCCGCTGACGACCATTCCGCTGAGCATCATTCCCAAGACCCGTTCATCGATCTCCGCAGCAAGAATGCGGACGCATTGCGTCGTCTTGTGTGAAGTCCAGCGCGCCGCTTGCCAGCAAACCCAGGCCAGAGATCCTAGGAGAAACTGTCATGGTTGCACGATCGTCGCGTACGGCGCCGCAACGTCCGTCTGAGATTCTCGACAAATTCCAGCGAGTCCGCAAAGCCAGTCGCGCCCTGGCAGCTCCCCTGTCGGATGCGGATGCGACGGTTCAGTCGATGCCAGATGCGAGCCCTGCGAAATGGCATCTGGCCCATACGACATGGTTCTTTGAAACCATGGTTCTCTCCAGCGTGCCAACGTACCGTCGCTTCGACGACGACTTCAGCTTCCTGTTCAATTCCTATTACGAAACGCTGGGCAAACGTCAGCCGCGGCCGCGACGCGGTATGATCACGCGGCCGACGCTGGAGACCGTGCTGCGTTACCGCGAGCATGTCGACGCAGCCGTGTATGCCTTGCTCGAAACGTCTCACGACTTGGCCGTTTCCGAACTTGTCGAACTCGGCTGCCATCACGAGCAGCAGCACCAGGAACTTCTCCTGACGGATATTCTCCATCTCTTCGCGCAAAATCCGCTGCAACCGCCCTACAAAGACCCAGAACCACTTGCCGTCGATCCGAACGCCGAAACAGAGCAAGGCTGGCATGACGTTGCGGGCGGTCTTGTCGAAATCGGCCACGACGGCAACGGCTTCTCGTTCGACTCGGAAGGCCCGCGGCACCGCGTCTTCACGGAGCCGTTTGCACTTGCCGATCGGCCCGTGACAAACGGTGAGTGGATCGCGTTCATCGAGGATGGCGGCTATCGCAATCCGCTGCTCTGGCTGTCCGACGGTTGGCATGCCGTTCAGGCGAACGACTGGTGGGCACCGCTCTATTGGCAGAAGCGGGATAACAACTACTGGACCATGACACTCCGCGGCCCCCAACCGGTCGACCGCGCCGCGCCTGTTGCACACGTCAGCTATTTTGAGGCTGACGCGTACGCCGCATGGGCGGGGCATCGCCTGCCCACCGAAGCTGAGTGGGAGGTCGTTGCCGTCCAGTGCCCGGTCGACGGCAACTTCGCCGCAACCGGTCGCCTACGGCCGCGACCAGCCGGCCCGAGCACAAACCTGCCGCGCCAGATGTTCGGCGATGTGTGGGAATGGACCCGCAGTCCGTTCGCGCCCTATCCGGGCTTCAGGGCGGAAAGCGGTGCAGTCGGCGAGTACAACGGCAAGTTCATGTGTGGCCAGTTCGTCTTGCGCGGCGGCTCTTGCGTAACGCCGGACGAGCACATGCGCGCAACCTATCGCAATTTCTTCCCACCCCATGCGCGCTGGCAGTTCTCCGGCCTGCGCCTGGCCAAGGATCTCTGACATGACCGCAGTCGCCGACAATCGACCTGCCAACGAGACCACGGATCAACGCGCCGCGTTTCGTGACGACGTCCTCAACGGGCTTTCAGCGAAGCAGAAGTTTATTCCCAGCCGCTGGCTGTACGATGACCGCGGCTCGGAGCTGTTCGAAGAAATCACAACCCTTCCGGAGTACTATCCGACCCGGACAGAGGCCGCGATTCTGACGAACAGCGCGCCCGAGATTGCCGCCTTCTGCGGAGAGGACGCCGTCATCATCGAGTACGGTGCGGGCGCAAGCGTCAAAACAGAGATCCTGCTCAACAGCCTCACCGCCCCTCGGTTGTATGTCCCGATGGATATTGCCGGTGATTTTCTGGAGTTCGCTGCAGCCCGCTTGCGAAAGCGGTTCCCCACGCTTGCGGTCCAACCAGTGGTGGCCGACTTCACCACCGACTTCGACTTGCCGGACGGACTTCCAAAAGAGAACCCTCGGATCGGGTTCTTCCCGGGCTCGACGATCGGCAATCTCGATATCACCGAAGCAGCCAGCTTTCTGCGTCGCGTTGCGCGCCACGTGTCTGCACCGGGCGCAAAGCAGGGTCGCGCACTGATCGGCATCGACCTCAAGAAAAGCACCGATGTCCTCATTCCGGCTTACGATGATGCTGCAGGCGTTACTGCGGCCTTCAACCGCAATCTCTTAACGCGCATCAACCGCGAACTCGGCGGCACGTTCGAACTGGCTCTGTTTCGCCATGAGGCCCGTTGGAACGCGCAGGCCTCGGCGATTGAGATGCACCTTGTCAGTCAGGACGCGCACGTCGTCTCGGTGTCCGGCACACGGTTTTCGTTCGACCGCGGAGAAACAATCCATACGGAGAGTTCCCGTAAATACAGCGTCGAGGGGTTCTCGCAGATCGCAATGGAAGCTGGCTGGACCACGGACAAGGTTTGGTCTGATGCGTTGGATCACTTCGCGCTTATCGGCCTTCACGCGCGATAAGAGCGCGACGCCGCGGCTCCTTGTCGTACGCCGTGCCGGCGGATGGCGCCGCGCCGGGCACGGTAACCAGTTCGCCGATGGCGCGTGAGGGGACAGCAAGGCCGGTGGGAGTCGCAGTTTCCTTGCCGGCTTCCAACAAAATCACACCGCCGACACCGGGCCAGACGCGGGCGCCCAACCGCTCGAAAGCGACAGCCGATCGCATCACAATCTGGCGCTCGACCGGCGGCCAATGCAGCGCCCACCTGCAGTCCAGGGGCCTGAGCTGGGCTTGGCCCAGCAGACGCTCAAGCTGGCCGCGGGAGTAAGGCCGCCCCTGGCCAAACGGCGTTGTATCCATCCTGGCCCAAACGCCGCTCCGGTTCGGCACGATAAAGAGCGCGCGTCCTTCCGGCGCAAGCACGCGCCAGATCTCCCGCAACATCGGCCGAACCGCCTCGGAAAACTCCAGGCAATGCACCACCAGCAAACGATCGACGCACCCATCGGACAATGGCAACTGGGTCTCGTCCGCAAGCACGGTCATGGAATCCCCGGCGTTCGGCCAAACCACGGCGCCCTGGGATGCGGGCATGAACGCTCCGATCCGCCGCGCTTCACCACGGAACGCCCCCATAAACGGCGAGGCGTAACCCAGCCCAACGAGCGTCTCATTTTCGATGTGGCGCCAACGCGCGCGGACGCGCGTACCCAGGACCCGCCGCACGGTGTGCCCGAGCGGCCGATTATAGAAGTCCCAGAGCTCTCCGGCGTCCATGAACATATCATTCACATAGGCTGGTCGCACTCACATAGGCTGGTCGCCCTGGCCGTTGCAATCGGGGCCGCCCTTGCTACGGTCGCCACAACCAACGTCAGCGCCACGGCAATGAAGGAGTACCGGCATGACCACCGCGCTAGAAATCCACCAGTTTCCATGCCTCAGCGACAACTACGGCGTGCTGATCCGCGACCCGGAAACAAACTTCGTCGCATCCATTGACGCTGCCGACGCATCCGCTGTCAAAGCGGCACTTGCCGAGCGCGGCTGGACCTTAACGCACATTCTGACCACACACTATCACTGGGACCATACAGACGGAAATCTGCCGCTTAAGGATGAAACGGGCTGCAGGATTATCGGCCCGAAGCCGGAGGCCGCCAAGATTCCGGGTATCGACGAGGCCGTTGGCGAAGGCGACACGTTCAAATGGGGCAACTTCGACATACACGTGCACGAAACACCAGGGCACACGGCCGGGCACATCATCTACCATATTCCGGACGCCAAGGTCGCGTTCGTCGGTGACACACTGTTCGCCATGGGCTGCGGCCGCGTGAACGAAGGCACCATGCAGGAGATGTGGGGTGGCGTTGAGAAAGTCGCCAATCTTCCCACTGACACAGTTCTGTACTGCGGCCACGAGTACACGGTGGCAAACGCAGAGTTTGCACTCACGATCGAACCGGGCAACGCGGCGCTACAGGCGCGCGCCGAGGACGTGAAGGCGCGTCGCGCCGCCGGACAGCCAACGCTCCCAACGCGCGTGGATATCGAGCGGGAAACCAATCCCTTCATTCGCGTCAACAGCCCTGAGATCCGCAAGAACCTGGGGCTTGAGACAGCAGAAGACTGGCAGGTCTTTGCCGAGGTTCGCGAACGCAAGAACCGCGCGTAACGCAGTTCTGATTCCGCCGTTGCTTAGTCTGCAAACGGCGACGTCGGTCAATCAAGGATACGAGGATATGGACGCCGGCCGAGGCCAGCGGGCCGGCAAAACGCTGGCCAAGCGGCGGCGTCCATTGCAGGCCTTGCGGCTTGTTAGCCCACCTCTTCGACAGATTGGCGAATCGGTATGCAAATGGCGCCTGCGGCCACGTCCTGGAGAGATTGCGGCAACCACAAGGTTATCCACGATATTCTTATTCCAAACACCGCCACAACTCCCTGAAATCTAAGGCGAACTGTACGTCTTCGTGACCTGACACCCAGATGTCCTTGCGAGGGCAACCCGACTCGTTGAGCGTCCCACGCAAGAGAGAGTTTTCATTCGGGTTCGATGGGGGTCGGTTGAGATGCAGCGTGGGTCGTCAGGAACGATGCTAAGCGCGGTGTTTGTCGATTATGACAACATCTATTTGTCGCTTCGGCGCAAAAATGAAGATGCAGCAAGACGTTTTGCAAAAGATGCCGGCCGCTGGATTGCAGCACTCCAAAGCGGACAGCTGATTCGTCCGTCCATTCCTGGCGAGACGCAGGCGCCACGCCGGCTGGTGATGAATCGGTGCTACGGAAACCCCATTCCGCGTAAGAACCCGAACGAGAACTCGACGGACATGAACTCGTTTCCGTTCGTTCGGAACCACTTTCTGAGGACGGGTTTCGAGATCATCGACTGTCCCCCGCTGACCGCCCAGTTGAAGAATTCGTCAGACATCAAGATGGTGATGGACCTGCGCGACTTCCTCACGCACGAAACCTATTTCAATGAGTTTATCATTCTGTCGAGTGATGCGGACTTTACGCCGGTCCTGCACCGTCTCCGTGCGCACGATCGCCGCACGGTGATTTTCTCGAATGACAATGCGGCGGCAGCCTACACAGCCCTTGCCGACGGTGCCGTGCACGAAAGCGACCTGATCAAGTTCCTGATGGAAGGTGAGCCCATCGAGGAAAGTGACGAAGCCGCAATCGTTGATCAAAGCGAAGCGCGCGGCGAAATTGTCAAGGAAGTCGTGAAGCTCGTACGCGAGGCACCAGCGCCGGTGCCGATCGAGGCGTTGGCCCAGCGCGCAACTCAGGCTTTGGGGACTGGAAAGACGTCCGGCTCGAACTGGGGGGGAGTTGGGACTTTTCTAGAGCTTCTGAAGGCAGATCTGCCGAGTGACATCCGGCTGACTGATACAGCGCCGTACTATGCCTGTGATATGAAACGTGTCACGCAGCAGATACCGCGGCCTGAGATTGCTCAATCAGCACCAGCTGAAGCGATAACTCCTCCTCCTGCAAAAGCGTCGCCGGAGCCGTTGAAGCCGCAAACGACAACGCCGCAACCTGCGCCGGAGCCGGTAGGCCAGTCGCAAGCTGCGAGCGGTGCCGGACCGACCGCTGACCACTCTGCGGAACTGCAGCGTTCTGTGAGCCGCATTCTTGATGCATCGCAGGTCCCTGCAATATCTCGTCCCGACTATCGGGTGATCTTCGAAGAGCTCGCTGCCGAAATCAGCGAGAACCAGCTGCAGGGCGTGCAAACAATCGCGCGTGTGGTCGAGCGCCTGAAGGCGCGCAACGTCGCGCTTCGGACAGAAGATGCGCGTTTCATTCTCGACGTCGTCAGCGAGACCGATCCGTGGTTCGAAAAAGATATCTCGGCAAACATATTTGCCGGGCGCTTTCGGAACTTCGTCGTCACACGCTGCCGGTCTCAGGGGTTGTCACTTTCGAGCCAGGAACTCGATCTGATCGAGATGTGGTTCGCCGGCTCCGCACCCGAGCCGGAGCGGCCGGACGCAAGCCGCCTTATTGGACTTCCGGCAACGGCACCGAGCCCGCAGCAGCCATCGCCGCAACCGTCAACCGGAAGCGACACGGTTTCGACCGACCCGACCTACAAAGGCCCTGGCGCTCTGGACGATATGCCGAGGTTTGTTCGCGCCCAGTCCAGAACATAGAGGCCCGAACAGAGACGCGAACCATTGAATTCAGAGTTATAAATGCGAAAAGGGCGCCCTCTGAGGCGCCCTTTTTGTCGGACGGAAAGATCGCTTCGCAGCCGCTGACCGCGCAACTCAGACCATGAACTGGCCGCCGTTCGCCGAGATCGTTGAGCCTGTGACAAAGCCCGCATCATCCGACGCCAGGAACGAAACGCACCGCGCGATTTCTTCCGGTTCGCCGAGGCGGCCAACCGGAATCTGCGGAATGATCCGTTCGTTGAGCACTTTTTCCGGCACGGCACGAACCATTTCGGTGCCAATGTAGCCCGGGCAGATGGCGTTCACGGTGATGCCTTTGGCAGCACCTTCCTGAGCCAGGGCTTTGACGAAACCAATATCGCCGGCTTTCGCGGCCGAGTAGTTCGTCTGGCCCATCTGCCCCTTCTGACCGTTGATCGACGAGATGCAGATGACACGACCGAACCCGCGGTTGCGCATCCCTTCCCAGACCTGCCGCGTCATGTTGAACAGCGAGTTCAGGTTGGTGTTGATCACAGCGTACCACTGCTCTTTTTCGAGCTTATGGAACATCGCGTCGCGCGTTATACCGGCGTTGTTGACGAGCACATCGCAAGGCCCAAGATCGGCTTCGATTTGCGCGACACCTGCCTGACACGCATCGAAATCGCCGACATCGAATTTATAGACGGGTATGCCCGTCTCGGCCTGGAACTGCTGCGCGGCCTCGCTGTTACCGCCATAGGTCGCGGCAACCCGGTACCCTTTTTGCTTCAGTTCGCGGGCGATCGCCGCGCCAATACCGCGCGTTCCGCCAGTCACGATGGCAACCCGTGCCATGATACCCTTCCTCCTGTTGTTTCGATGCGTTCGAACCGCCGAACGGGTTCGACAGAGATCGTGTTGGCCCGACGGGCCAATGTGATAGTGAGCCTGCCGCCGATCGCAGCAGCATGTACAGCAACACGCCGGCAGGATGCTGACGGCCTCGGATCAAGCATCCGAAGCCGTCAGCCATTCCTCTCAATCGCGTTGCACGCACATCGCGACGCCCATGCCACCGCCAATGCACAGCGTAGCGAGGCCCTTCTTGGCGTCGCGGCGTTGCATCTCGAACAGAAGCGTCGTCAACACCCGCGCACCAGACGCACCGATTGGGTGACCAATCGCGATGGCGCCGCCATTGACGTTCACGTTTTCCGTATTCCAACCCACACCTTTGTTGACGGCACAGGCTTGTGCCGCGAAGGCCTCATTGGCTTCGATCAGGTCCAGGTCCTCAACCGTCCAGCCGGCTTTCTCAAGCGCCATCTTCGATGCCGGAATGGGGCCTGTGCCCATGATCGAGGGATCAACGCCGACACTGGCCCACGACACAATCCGCGCCATCGGGGTGATCCCGCGCTTGTCCGCCTCAGCTGCTGTCATAAGAACCGCCGCGGCTGCGCCATCGTTGATGCCCGAGGCATTACCTGCGGTCACCGTGCCGTCCTTGGCAAAGGCCGGACGCAGCTTGGTGACCGAGTCCAGCGTGACGCCGGCGCGGATGTACTCATCGTCCTCGACAACAATATCGCCTTTACGCGTCTTAATTGTAACCGGGGCGATCTCGTCCTTGAACTTACCGGCCTTCTGCGCGGCTTCCGCCTTGTTCTGCGAGGCGACGGCAAAGGCGTCCTGCTCTTCCCGCGTAATCTGCCATTGGCGCGCGACGTTCTCGGCCGTGGTCCCCATGTGGTAGCCGTTAAATGCATCCCAGAGGCCGTCCTTGATCATCGTATCGATGAATTGGACGTCGCCCATCTTGTGACCGTTCCGCAGGTGTGAGCAGTGTGGGGCCTGGCTCATGCTTTCCTGGCCGCCGGCAATCACAATCTTGGCGTCGCCGAGTTGGACTTGCTGCGCGCCCAAGGCGACCGCGCGCAATCCGGAGCCGCAGAGCTGATTCATGCCCCACGCTGGGCTGTCGACGGGTATCCCGGCATTGATCGAAGCTTGGCGCGCCGGATTTTGCCCCTGCCCCGCCGTTAGGATTTGGCCGAGGATCACCTCGTCAACGTCGCCGCCGGACACGCCGGCTCGTTCCATTGCGGCCTGGATCGCGGTCTTGCCGAGATCGTGAGCCGGAGCGCTCGACAGAGCGCCACTGAACGATCCCACAGGCGTGCGCGCGGCACTCGCGATTACAACGGTCTTGTCAGCGTCGCTCATCGTAGTCCTCTTGCTCTTGGAGTTCGAAATATGGAGTTATGAAAGCCATGCCGTTGGTTGCGCATGTCACCTGTACGCGCAACTGCTAACGAATCGCACACAGGCACCGTAGGATTCGGCACCGTAGGATTTGGCACCATGATATTTGGCAGTGTGAGATTTGCGGCAGAGCCCATCGGTGATCTCAGCCCATTGGCACGCGTCATCTCAGAACTTAGGGGGGACGGCACATATGAGCAATCGCAACGAAGCGATTAAGCCTTTTTGCCAGTTATATGGGTGGGAAGATGGTGCAACGCGCAAGACGAGAAGAATTTGATTGGTGCAACGCACTAATTTGGTGTTAGATGATGCCAGGATGACGGATTGCTGAACTCTGGAAATTTCCGATGCTAGATCGTCCAGACGCAACCGGGACAAAAGACAACCCGATCGTCGTCAAAAAATATGCGAATCGCCGGCTCTATAACACTGAGACCAGCACATACGTCACGCTTGAAGACCTTGCGGAGATGGTCCGCTCGGATCGTGACTTTATCGTGCAGGACGCAAAGAGCGGCGACGACCTGACTCACGCCGTCTTAACCCAGATCATCGTGGAGCAGGAATCGCGAGCGAACGGGCAAAGCTTGCTGCCTGTCCCGTTTCTTCGCCAGCTGATCCGGTTTTACGACGATATTGGCTTCGGCAGGATCGTACCAAGCTACTTGCAGATGAGTATTGAGACACTCACGCGCGAGCAAGAACGGTTCCGCAAGCAAATGACCCAGTCTTGGGCGCCCGGCACGTTCGATGCCTATCGAGAACAGGCCCGGAAGAACTTGGCTCTGTTTGAGCAGGCCATGTCTGTCTGGACGCCAAATGCCGCCACGGATCACCAATCCTCACCCGCATCACCGACGACCGGTGGCGAGACCCCGGTCAGCGACACGAATGCCCAGGGCGACAATCGTGCTGAGCCGAATCCGGCAAATGCCGATGTGCGGCCGCGCCAGGAAAGCCCGGAGCTGAGCGAACTCCGGAGCCAGCTCGACGAGATGCAGCGCAAGATCGAGCAGTTGGCGAAGTCGCGCAACGAAGGCTGAATTCAACCAACGCCTATCGGCACTGCCAATCACAATAGTTGCGCCGTTCGCGAGAGTCTTTCGTTTGCGCTGTTCGCACGCTCGCAGGCTCACGGCTCGAGCGCAGGTTAGCCGGCGAGCCCTGTTCCAGGCCGCGACTGCGGCCCGGCGCGTTGCGCCGCCCACGCGGAGGCCCGAGCGTAGCGAGGAATAGCCGTGAGCGAAGCGTCTTTAATTGCGCTGTTCGCACGCTCGTCTTTACGTGCGCTACCGCTCGCGACAAGCGCTCGCTACTTGAGCGCGGGCTATACTGGTAGGACGGTACCCAGGCCGCGACTGCGGCCCGGCGTGTTGCGCCGCCCCCGCGGAGGCCCGAGCGTAGCGAGGAATAGCCGTGAGCGAGAAACAACAGCCGCGAGCGGGAACACAATTTCTCACCACCCGAAAGGGTCACCCCGGGCCTTGTGCCCGGGGTCCACGTCTCAACGAACGCGAACGGCTGAGAGACCCGACAGCGGCACAGTCCGCACATCCAACCAACATCCGAGCCCGCTGCACCCTGGATCCCGGTGACAAGCACCGGGATGACGCCTGTGGGTGTGGCCGATGACGTGCTATCCCAGGCCGCGAATGCGGCCCGGCGCGTCGCGCCGCCCCCGCGGAGGCCCGAGCGTAGCGAGGAATAGCCGTGAGCGATAAACAACAGCCCGTGAGCGATAAACAATCACCGCGGGTCAGCCGTCGCGCAGTGTTTCCAGGCCTTCGGGCATGCCAAAGTGGTAGCCCTGCAGATGGGTGACGCCTAACTTTTCGGCAAATTGCGCCGTTGCCTCATCGCCGACCCATTCCGCCACGGTGTCGAACGCCAAGACCTTCGACAGGTCGACCATCGCGCGCACGAACACTTGGTCGGCAGGATCATCGACCAAGTTGCGAATAAAGCTGCCGTCCAGCTTCACCACATCGACATTAAGAGCCTTAAGGCAGGCAAACGTCGTATACCCGACACCAAAATCATCGATCGCGACGCGGCAACCTAGCGCCTTCACGCGGTCGACAAACACCGCGGCGACGTTAACGTCATGAAACGCAGCAGTTTCGGTGATCTCGATCAGCAAGCGCTGCCCCAGATCCGGCACGGCTTCAACGGCCGTCCTTAAGGTCTCAAGCCAAGCGGTATCACCACATGTGAGCGCCGAAACGTTCACGGACAAGCTGAGGCTTGGATGCCGGCTCATGGCCGTGATGGCCAGCTCCAGACCACGCCGATCCAGCGACGATACCAGGCCCACGGCTTCCGCATCCGCAACAAAGTCGCTGGCCGCAATCAATCGACCGTCCGCCGTCCGCAAACGAACAAGCGCCTCATGGAAAACGACTTTCCGCGAGCCGGCCGCAACAATCGGTTGCACAAACAGCTCAAACCTGTCGCCTTGCAGCGCGTTGCTGAGATCGGTTCCGCGATCGAGCTGACGCATCGTTGCCCGCCCTGGATGATCCGCCGTGAACAGAACGACGGGCGAGCGGCTGTCTTCGCGTGCTTGCGCAACTGCGCGCAACGCAACCGCAAAGGCCTCACTCACAGTCGTTGCGGAGTCTGGGATAATCAGACCACCAATTGCAATGGGTTGCGTGAAGTCCCGCGCGCCAGCATCTGCCATACAATTGCGGACCGCCGTCGCCAAGCGCCCTGCGGCGACATTCAGGCTGTTTCCATCACACACGTTGAGAACAGCGGCAAACTTGGTCGTCGAATACCGCCCCAAAACATCGCCACCGCGCAGGTGCAACCGAATGGCCTGGGCGATGCGCAACACCAGTTTGTCGCGCGCTTCGGCGCCATGAGTGTCGCCGTAACGCTCGAGCCCATCGACAGCAATCAACACGAAGCCGCAGCTCACGCCCGCAGCTGTCGACCGTTCCATCGTCGCAACCAGCGCGTCGCTCAATCGCGCGCGACTGAGTTGGCCCGTCGTCGTGTCAAAATCGGAGCTGCGCGTGCGGTTCACGGATGAAGGCCGGTCCGTCCCCAGCAGCCGAAGTACACCTTGTGCGCGGGCCGGGCGCCCGGTTTCGTCGCTCCACCACCGCCCGAAGTCTTCCACCCAAATGCTGCTGGTTGACCGTAACCCACTGGTCTGCAGTCGATAAGTCAACCGGTACGGAACGCCTTGCCCCTGATCGTCCAGCGGGCTCAACAGCGTTGCAGCCGCATGCCGATGAACATATTCCGGCGCAATCAACGATCGGAAACGGTCGCCCGTCGCAATCATGTCGGCGGTCGCAACACCAATCATCTCAGCCGCGTGCGGTTCCCAATCGAGCGTATTCTGATCGAAGTTCCACACATAACCCGCTTCAGAGGCCGCGCAGTCCGCTGCATCAGGACTGGAGGCATGCACAAGATCATTCACCGTATTGCCGAGGGCCGGGGGCGTCGGACACGCCGTCTTGTGAGCGCTGGAGACGGGCGTGCTCGACACCGAGGATGAATGATCGTTGCCGCTCACGAAAACCGCCGGACCTGGAAAACTGAGACAATCAAACCGCATTGCGCCGCCAACGGTTTGGACCAAGGCGCACGCACGAACACGGTCAGTCTAGAGATCATGACTTAAGAAGCTTTGAATCATAAGTCCGGCAAACGCACAGAAAAACGGCGCACGAACGAAAGGTCGTTCATGCGCCTGCGCAATTCAGATTGTGGCGACCAAACGGAAACGGACGCAGCGCTCTACTGCGACAACCCGCCAAAGCCAATGTCACGCCGAGCAACCCGGATACCGATCGTGTAGCCGGCAATGACGTCTATTGCTGTTGCAACGGTGATGAAGAAGAAGACCGACGTCTGCGCTTCCTTGACCATCAGAAACTCGATCAGGCAGACGATGAACACCAGCATGGACAGGCCGTGATCGACAAGCGCCGTCGTGGCTGTGTAGGTGGCTTTCAGAATCTCCACGAACAATGTGATCAGCAGCAAGAGGATCAAGAGGTCACCCCAGGTGAACGTCCACCCGGCGGGGTTATTCAGCATTGGAATAACCACCATTGCGACCCGCAGGATCCCTTGCTCTTCTCCGCCCGTCGCGTCTGGCGCAACACCGGCCGAGCCAAGTGTGAAAACGATCAGGTTGTATAGGATCAGCACAATGGCGATCAGCGGCAACGCACGAATAGACATACTCTGAGATCTCCTGCTTCAGCGCGGCCTTTGTACTAAGACAGTTTTATGGCCATTGTTCTGTCAATCCCGACGCGCAATCGGACGATCAGTCTTCCGATGTGTCTTTCAGGATCTGTTGACCACGATACACGCCGGTTTTGAGATCGATATGATGCGGCCGCCGCAGGTTGCCTGTTTCCTTGTCTTCAATGTAAGTCGGTGCCTTTAACGCGTCGTGGGAGCGGCGAAAACCGCGTTTCATCGACGTCACTTTGCTTTTTGGTACAGCCATGGATTTATCTCTGCTTAATCGCTGGCTGCGACCCTAATCATCTGTACGGAAACCAAGCGGTTCCCAGCAGCGTCAGATCGCGCCAGACGGTGGAATGCGTATACCGGCGCGAACAGACCCAGCAGGGGACTTATTCGCATCAGCCGGCAGAGCCCAGCCCTATATCGAGGAAATCCGCCCTTGGCTAGGGGGATCGCCGCATCCCGCACCATGCAAATGCTGTCTTCAATCAGCCTTGCACACACCTCAGATCAAGGCCGCGCCACCCGGCACTTCTGGCAATCCGCCCGGCTCTCTTGCGCAGAAAACGGTTCGGACGGGCCGGTCTCCGGCTCCTGGGATTGGGTAAAGCCGCAGCAAGCAAGGCCGCCTCACGTCTGGTCAGCCGGTTTGCAGGCTTTCCGAAGTGTCGGCGCGCAGCGGCCTCGGCACCGAAGATTCCGGGGCCCCATTCGGCGACGTTGAGGTAAATCTCCAGGATCCGGCGTTTCGGCCAAACGAATTCCATGACCGGCGTCATAACCATTTCGAGGCCTTTGCGCGCGAGGGATCGATCCGGCCAGAGAAACAGGTTTTTCACAACCTGCATGGAGATCGTGCTGGCGCCGCGAATGGCAGCGAGATCGCCGGACTTCGATCGCCGAGCTGCCGCTTCGAGCTCGATCAGGTCAATGCCGCTGTGACTGCAGAACCGCGCATCCTCGGATTGGACGACGGCGCGGATGAGATTGGGTGACATCCGCTCGATCGGAACCCAGCGGTGATCAATCGAACGCCCACTCAGCATCTGAGAGATCATTAACGACGACGCCGGCGGATCGATGAACCGAAAGGCCAAACAGAGAACGAGCGTAATGACCGCGACGCCACCTAACGCTGCCGCAATAACCACACTGCCCGCAATCATGGACTGCCGGCCACAATCTTTACACAGACGCCAATAGTCCACGCGCCACGATCCTTAATACGATGTCACAATAAAAGGTCTTAGCACACCATGGCTGCATAGGTATGACGCAAGCGGTGACAGACAACGTCGACCCGTGATCAATTAGCAGAGGTTGATGGGCCGTGACCCATCTGGGGCAAACCGTGCTGTTGGGACAAGGGGACACATGCCAGCGCCAGATACGAGTTTTCGCGATCGCCTTGTAGCGCACGCATCAGCAACTGATCACTACCTGACTGAAATCATCAGCCAGCAGAGCAGCGGAGAAAGAGTCCCGGAACGCTTGCGCGATGCCGTCAAACACGCCGTTCTTTCAGGTGGCAAACGCCTTAGGCCATTCTTAGTCATTGAATCCGCACAGCTTTTCGGCGTCTCACGCGATCGCGCGCTGCCCGTCGCTGCTGCACTGGAATGCATCCACTGTTACAGTCTGGTGCACGACGATCTACCCGCGATGGACAACGACACTTTGCGACGCGGGCAGCCGACGGTTTGGTCCGCCTTCGACGAGTGGACCGCAATCCTCGCCGGTGATGCACTTCTGACGCTCGCCTTCGAGATCCTGAGCGATCCTTTAAACAAGATTGGCTCAGCCGAGCACCGTCTTGCACTCACGCAACGACTCGCCACTGCGTCCGGCTGGCTCGGTATGGTTGGCGGACAGTGTATTGATCTGGAGGCTGACAAGCTCGGCCAGCCGAAGGATCCGGATGAGGCGCATGTTCGCAAGCTTCAAAGCATGAAGACCGGTGCCCTGATCTGCTTTGCTGTTGAGGCCGGTGCAATCCTGGGCGACGCAACGCCGGATCAGTTCGCAGCCATAAGCCGCTACGGGCGCGCGCTCGGTCTCGCCTTCCAGATCGCCGATGATCTGCTGGACGTGGAAGGCAGCGCCGACGTGGTCGGCAAGGCAACCGGAAAAGACGCAGAGGCCGGAAAGGCGACGCTGATTGGCGTTTTGGGCTTGAATCGCGCGCGTCAGGAGTTGGAAGCGGCGCACGACGACGCCCATCGCAGCCTTGCACAATTCGGACCGGAAGCGGATATGCTGCGCGCGACGGCCGGATTTGTCATCAAACGCGACCGATAGCGGGGTCCGACAGGCGCGACATCACAATCGGGTCCTTCGAACTCTGCTACGCTCGTTGTCCGTTGAGTAACAGAGAATGGAACGCAATATGACGGATCTCGCCGACATTAGTGCCAACGACGCGCTCGCCAAGATCAAGGCCGGGGAGATCACGTCGGAACAACTGGTTTCAGCCTGCCTGGACCGTATTGATGCGCGAGAGCCGGACGTTCAGGCCTGGACCTTCCTGGATCCGAGCCACGCGATTGCACAGGCCCGTGCCCGAGATGCAGCGCAGGCCCGCGGCGAGCCGATTGGCCCGCTTCACGGCATCCCGGTCGGGATCAAGGACATTATCGATACCGCTGACATGCCAACGCAGAATGGTTCGGCGCATTTCACCGATCATCAGCCCGAACACGACGCGCGATGCATTGCGGTTCTCCGATCTGCCGGTGCGGTGATTATGGGCAAGACTGTCACAACCGAACTTGCCAACATGACGCCCGGCAAGACTCGCAATCCACATAATCCGGCCCATACACCGGGCGGATCGTCGTCCGGGTCGGCCGCGGCCGTCGCGTGTGGCATGGTCCCGCTCGCCCTGGGGACACAGACCGGCGGGTCCGTTGTTCGCCCGGCATCGTTCTGCGGCATCCATGGCTTGAAGCCGACGCGTGGGCTGATACCGCGAACCGGCGTCACATTGCAGTCGCACACGCTCGACACCGTTGGCGTTTACGGACGCTCTCTCGCCGACATCGCAACGCTCACGCACGCCCTGGACGTCTACGACGCAACCGACGATGTCAGCTATCCGCGTGCACGGTCCACTGAGGCGCTGGCGATCGATCCGGAAAGTGGTCCCGAACCGCGTCTCGCCTTTTTCAAGTCGCCGGCATGGCCCGCCGCGGAGCCCGATGCCAAGGCCGCAATCGCGCGTTTGGTCGCCACACTTGGCGACCGATGTCCCGAGGTAGAGTTGCCCTCCGCGTTCGACACGATCATCGACGATCACCAGGCCATTCAGCTGGTCGAGAGTGATTATCATTATGCGCCGTTGAGGGACAAAAACGCAGAATTGCTCAGCCAGGGGCTCCGTGATCGCATGGCCGCCGGCGGAGCAATCTTAGCCAAGGACTACCTGACCGCTCTGCAACGCCGTGAACAGCACTACGCTCTGCTGACCGCCCTGCTCGATCGGTATGATGCACTGGTGTGTCTGTCGTCGACCGGCCCGGCACCGGCCTCACTCGCCACGACAGGCAACGCCATCTTCAACGGGCTCTGGACATTCCTAGGCGTTCCAACCGTATCCTTGCCGCTGATGACCGTTGGTGAACTGCCGTGCGGCGTCACGCTGGTCGGCAAGCGCCGGGAAGAGACCCGTCTGCTTCGGGTCGCAGCCCGGCTGGAACATAGCCTGCGTTCGTAGATGCAGAGATCTGCGGCCCGCGAACCGATCGCGGCTTCACGAAGGTAGAGAGGCGCGTGCATCGCCACGATTGCGTTGGCCGTTGCACAATCCCTGTGCAGCTGCCCATACGCAGCCGCCGACCACACGCCCGGCACGGCCGTTAAGGATGATCCGATCCGCCAATTCATTCGCGTCTCCAGACACTTGGCCGTTTCCGACACGCCTGACAGACCTTGATGCCGAGACAAATGTCGGCATCTGCCTTGGATTTGCCGTGACGAGGCGAGACAGTTGCAACAGAGTTTGCTTGAGTAGCTGCGAGTTCATGTTGTGCGACAAGTCCGCGTTTCCGCACGTCCGTCTGTGCAACCGGCTGCGAATGACGTACCGCTGGTGCTCGGCCCCGACATACGGATACTCGGTTGCTTCGAGACGACGGGTGAACTCGAAATCCACGGCGAAATCGAAGGTGAAGTTCGCGCTCAGAACATCACCCTGGGTCGTCGCGGCCGGTTGAGCGGAACCGCTGTTGCGGAACGGGTGACCGTTTACGGCATTGTCGAAGACGGCTTCATATTCGCCAATCGCATCGTGCTTGGCGAGTCGTGCGATGTCACCGGCGAGCTGTACTATAAAGCGCTGGATATTCAGTCCGGCAGCCTGTTCGAGGGCAAGTCCCGGCGCCACGACGACCCAAAGAGCCTGGCACCGGAAGCCCCCTGAGCTCAATCAAATCTGCCGATCCAGCCAGTCTGTCAAACGCGCCATCGCCGTCCGCAGTTGATCTGCCGAACGGAGGTAGCAGATCCGGAAGTGGCCCTCGCCGCCGGGACCGAATGCGGATCCTGGAGCCAGGCCGATGTTGGCTTCATCGACAAGTTTCAGCGCGCTTTGAAGGGAGTCGGTTTCGCCTTCTATACCGAACAGGAGGTAGAAGGCGCCGTCAGGCCGGGCAAATCGAATCCGATTGTAGGGCTGCAGCGCATCACAGACGATTTGACGACCGTCGGCCGCCTTCTCGATTTGCGCTTGTGCAATCGCCGCACCGTCCGTTAGCGCCGCCACGCCGCCAGCTTGCAGGAACGTTGGAACACCAGACGTGTTGTACTGGATGTGGTTTTCGATGATTTGCCCGAGCGAAGGCGGTGCCTGAAGCCACCCCATGCGCCATCCCGTCATCGCCCAGTTCTTGGAAAAGGTCTGGACAAACAGAATCCGGTCGTCATCCTCCCGGATCGTCTGAAAACTGGGTGCCACATCCCCGTCGCCGTAATAGAAGCGGCCGTAAATCTCATCGGCAATGATCCAGAGGCCGCGATCACGTGCAAAGTCGAGAATGGCGCGCAACTCGCCCGCCGATGCGGTCCAGCCGGATGGGTTCGATGGGGAGTTGATGAATAGGGCCCGCGTCTTGGGTCCGCAGGCGTCAAACAGGCGGTCCAGATCCAGCGCCCATCCACGCTCGCCGAGGGCCATCGGTACGAACCGAACATGCCCGCCGCGCGACAGGATCGCCCCTTCGAAGTTGGGCCATGCCGGTGCTGGCACCACCACCTCGTCCCCGTCACCGATGACAAGCTGCACAGCCATCTGGATGGCCTGCATACCGCCGCAGGTCAGGTTGAACTGCTCCATCGAAAACGGCCGGCCGTAGAGATTTGCGAAGTAAGCCGCAAGTGCCTCACGAAGCGGCGGAATCCCGCGCTGATAGGTGTAGAAGGTCTGCCCGTCTTGTAGAGCGCGGGTTGCGGCATCGGATATGAGCGGATCAGTCGGTGAATCTCCCTCGCCTGCCCACAGCGGGATCAGGCCGTCACGCGTACGTCCGTAATTGAAGACCGTCACAATCCCGCTTTCGGGAAGCGAACGCGCCGAGCGCGTCAAACCATCGTACAAGTCGCTCATGATCTTAGACTTTCTGTTAGGGAGCTCGGGCCGAATGCGTCAGCGCCAGCCCCCCTTTGATTGAGATGAGATAAGAGCCGTCTTAAACGCGGCTTTGCTATTGAGGCCGCCGCTCGGGCCGCCTTTGGCCCGACGTCACGATCGCCGGGTGAAAACGCCAGAGTTACGACGGATCGATGATCCCTTTGCCCATTTGCTGCTTGTCGAACTTTTCGTAGGCTACGTCGATCTCACTGATCGGCCAGCGATCCGTGATCAGCTTGTCGATCGCAACGCCATTGTCTGCAATGAAACGCGTACACTCGTCCTGAATTCCAGACGAAAATGTCCAAGAACCAATTACGGTAAGCTGACGGCGAATGAGATCGGGACTCACGTCAAACGTCACTTGTCCGCCCTCACCGACAAAAGCAACCTTGCCCCAGGTCCGCGTGCCACGGGCTGATGCGAGCCGTGCATCTGGGTGTGCTGACGCCTCCAGCGCATAATCGACACCCTTGCTGCCCGTGAGTTTCCTTAGCTCCTCAACCGCATCCGTATCGGCCGCGTTCACCAGTTCATCCGCGCCACAGGTTTTGGCAAGCGCGAGACGATCAGCCGTCACGTCAACGGCGATGACTCGCATGCCCATGGCCTTGGCGAGCAGCACGCCGCTGAGCCCCACAGGCCCTTGACCAAAAACGGCCAACGTGTGCCCGCCCGCCATCTCCATGCGCTTCAGGGCGCCATAGGCCGTCGTCGTTCCGCAGGAAATTGCAGCTCCTGTCTCGAAGCTGAGTTCATCGTGCAAGGGTACGAGCGTAAACGCCGGCACCTTCATGTACTTTGCGTGCGCGCCGTGCCCGGTCACGCCGTAGACCTGCATAGATCCTTCTTTGCATAACTGTGACCAGCCCGAACGACAATCCGGGCACACCTCGCAACCGGCATAGTGGTGGATCGAGACTCGCTGGCCGTCCGGCGCTTGGTGCTTTGGAACGCCAGGACCGCGTGCGGCAACAATCCCGCACGGCTCGTGGCCATTGATCACCGGTTTACCGTCGCCGCCCAGTCCGAGCTTGCGCGCCATTTCAGGCGCGCCGCCGGGCGCCCGGTAGAAATGCAGATCCGAACCACACATGCCGGACGCCTTGATTTCGACGACAACTTCCCCTTCACCGGGCGTCGGATCGTCAAAATCCTGCAGCTCGACCTGGCGACCTCCCACAAAAACAGCGCCCTTCATTTGCGTCTCCCGAAATCATGTCTTGGTGTTCTGTTGTGATTTTAGGGCTGGAAACGGCGGAGCCCAAACCACAATTAGCCGGGATGGGCTGCCTGGCATGGCCAAAAACGTGCTGAACCTTTGTCGCGATGCCATCGTTTCAGACAAGAGGCGGGGCCGTTCATTCAGTACGCAACCCAAATCAGCAGGCAGATTGCAGCATCCGAGGACACGCATGCAAACAATCAAGGTCAATGGTCGAACCCATCGGGTCGACGTCGACGCGGACACCCCCGTTTTGTGGGTCATCCGCGATGAACTTGGTCTCACCGGAACCAAATTCGGCTGCGGGGTCGCAGCATGCGGTGCCTGCACGGTTCACGTGGACGGAACACCGATGCGGTCCTGCCAGCTCACGGTCGAAGATGCCGCCGGCAGCGACGTCCGCACAATCGAAGCGATTGACGGGCCGGTCGCAAAGGCCGTTCAAGACGCATGGCGAAAGCTCGACGTTGTCCAATGCGGCTACTGCCAGTCCGGACAAATCATGCAGGCGATCAGTTTGCTTGAGTCGAACCGACAGCCATCTGACGAGGACATTGACTCGGAGATGGGCGGCAACGCCTGTCGCTGCGCAACGTACCAACGCATTCGCGCCGCCATCCACCTTGCTTCCAAAACGTTGGAGGCCTGATCATGAGACCGACATCATCACCACACACCCCCTTACTCTCCCCTGAGGCGCCAACCGATACGACACGGCGCGGCTTCCTGATTGGTTCAGCCGCAGCGGCCGGCGCTTTGATTGTCGGCTTCGGCTCAAGTGGCAGATTTGCCGTTGCCGGCGACAGCCGACTGGTTCCGAACCCGTTCGTTGGTTTGCTTTCCGACAACACTGTGGTTGTCATCGCAAAGCACTTCGAAATGGGGCAGGGAACGACAACCGGCCTGGCAACGATCATTGCCGAGGAGCTGGATGCCGATTGGGCCGACGTGAAGGTCGAATTCGCACCGGCGAACACAAAGATCTACGCAAACCTGCTGTTTGGCGCTCAGGGTACC
>JBCCOV010000046.1:0-26513 GCA_039039985.1 Pseudomonadota bacterium
AAATGCCCAACGCGGGAACACCCGCGTTGGGGTGGGCGCGGCGCAACGCGCCGGGCCGCGGTCGCGGCCTGGGTACCGTCCTACGAGGATGGCCAGCGCTCGAGCCGCGAGCCCGCGAGCGTGCGAACAGCGCAATCTAAAACGCGCTCAAGTAGCGAGCGCTTGTCGCGAGCGGTAGCGCACGTAGAAGACTTGCGAACAGCGCAGTTAAAGACTCACAGACCGATGGCGCCATAGGCTTCGGCAATGCGTCTTACGGAAATCGTGAACGCGGCCGTGCGATAATCCGTCGAGTCTCCCGACTCGTGGCGCGCTGCCGAAATATCGCGATAGGCAGAGCGCATCATATCGTCGAGACCGGAGCGTACCAAATCGATTTCCCGTGCGCCCTCGATGAACTGGCGCGCAGTCTCCATCGGGAAGTTTGCCCCGGTCATCGTTTCGAGAGATTGCGCGAGAATGCGATGGCTGGCCTCGTGATGGCGCCGTTCCATCAGACCAAACGGAATGTGCGTCAGGTTCTTGACCCACTCGAAGTAGCTGACGATCACGCCGCCGGCATTCACGAACAGGTCCGGCAGCACAACGATGCCGCGTGACCGCAAGATCTCATCTGCATCGAACGTGGTTGGGCCGTTCGCCGCTTCCACGATCAGCTTGGCACGTATGTGAGGGGCGTTGTGTGTATCAATTGCCGCCTCGGTTGCCGCCGGGATGAGGATGTCGCAGTCGCGGGTCAGCAGCGCGCCACCATCCGGAAGAAATTCGGTGTTCGGAAAACCCTTCACGCCGTTGTGGGCTATCAGATGCTTCTTGAGTTCGTCGATGGGTAGCCCGGCTTCCGAGTAAACGGCACCATCACGCTCAATCACGCCGACAATTCGGCATCCGTCCTCTTCCTCAAGAAACTTGGCCGCGTGATAGCCGACATTGCCAAGCCCTTGGACGATAATCCGCTTGCCTTTCAACTCCGGTGTCAGCCCGGTCATGGCGACGTCGTCAGGATTTCGGAAGAACTCGCGAGTTGCGTATTGCACGCCGCGACCGGTCGCCTCCACGCGCCCTTCGATTCCACCTGCCGCAAGCGGCTTGCCGGTCACGCACGCAAACGCGTTGATGTCGTTGGGTGACCATCGGCGAAACTCGTCGAGCATCCAGACCATGGTCAGCTCATTGCTGCCCATATCGGGTGCGGGAACATTCTGGCTTGGGCTGAGGAAGCTATGACGGGCCAGCTCTTGTGTGAACCGGCGTGTGATCTTCTCGAGTTCCTCACGGCTCCACGCCTGAGGGTCGATTTTCAGTGCCCCTTTGGACCCGCCAAACGGGAGACGCACGAGCGCACTCTTATAGGTCA
Organism: Pseudomonadota bacterium; assembly: GCA_039039985.1. Lineage (GTDB taxonomy): Bacteria > Pseudomonadota > Alphaproteobacteria > Rhizobiales > Hyphomicrobiaceae > JBCBWG01. The sequence goes on from JBCCOV010000046.1 coordinate 1,358, forward strand.
TGAGCGCCGCGAGCGCCTCGACCTCCTGCTGATCCACGTCCGGTGCAAAGCGAATGCCACCCTTTGCCGGGGTCACGTGCGTACTGTGGACCGCGCGCCATCCGTGAAACGTGTGCATATGACCGCGTAAACGGACCCCAAATCGAACAACGAACGTCGCGTTACAAACGCGGATTTTCTCGGCCAAGCCCTCCTGCATCGCGACTTTTTGTGCCGCTTTCTCGAATTGGCGGTCGACGTCATCCAGAAACAGCTGACCCGGCATTCCGTTCGCTCCTTTATGTGCCTGTCGCCCGGCGTATCCCCGTCTATCGGCTCGACCGTTCCTGGCTCCCGCCCTCGGCCCAGTCCGCATTGCAGCGATCATGGCGCAGTGCTTCAGCCTATAGATTGCGAAGTATGCCGATCTTTTGACTTGGCACAATGCGGATCAATCGCTAAGTGACGCAATGGCGAGATTCCGCAACAGCTTCAACTGTCTTCGGATTTATCGGCTTTTGCGTCAAAACCTGATCACGGCTGCGTGGTCGACGATCAAGAGGCTTTCAGATTGAGCGGGAACCATCCCACACCCCATGATTGAGTCACTTCGCCGACCACCCACTTAATCGTGCCGTTGGGTGATCGGATGAAGCGCGGGCAGGCGAGGTGATATCGGCCAGGAACATGATGGGTGGTTAACCGCCTGCACGCCTACAACTCCAGGTACTCCACAGGGTGTCGCATGCGTCATATGCCGCGCGCCGAAACACCTCAAACTACCATCATATCTGGTTTTGAAGTCGATTGTTTTAATTTGAAATATTGAGAATGAGACGCTTTGTGGCGCAATATGATGGTTGGATAACTGATTGAATTATTCCGCTGCTATGAAACGATTTTTCCTAAGTACTCGTAGCAATTATGCGCTAGGAATGATTATGTCGCGTTTCGCTGGAACGATCCGCAGTCACGCTAGTTTCAATCCTCGCTGATTGAGAGGGATTCATGACCTTCGATAAAATCGAACAAATCCTCGGCCCAGGGCGCGTTGACTCGATTTCGCGTATGATCCTGCACACCGCCCACTCGAGTGACATGTCCGATGATCCTGACAGCCATCGTCTGGCCCTACAGGAACTCGTCGTGGTCCTGCTCGCTGTGCTGGTGGCACGGGAAAAGCCGGATCAGGATCGGGTCACGCGGCTGAACAGTCAGGCGCAAAGGTTAGCCGACCTGGTGACGACGATGCAGAAGATCGACCAGACTTTGCCTGAAGGTCCGATCACACAGCACTGAACATCGCGCGCCACACTAATCTGTCGGCCAATCTTACTTATCAGCGCCCGACGAAAACCGGCTGGCGTTTTTCATTGAAAGCAAGAATGCCCTCTTGGCGATCCTCAGTGCCGACGGTTCGATTATAAGCCTCGATTTCGTAGGCGTAACCGTTGGCACGATCGAGATCAGCTGACTTTGCTAATGCTGCTTTCGCCTGCCGCACAGCGATCGGCGCGTTGGCAGCAATCCGTTGCGCCGTTGCCAAAGCCTCGCGCCGCAATTCCTCCACCGTCGGATAGAGCCGGTTGATCAAGCCCCAGTCGAGAGCCTGTTGTGCATCGATTGGGCTGCCGGTCAGAACCACCTCTTTTGCCCGGCGAAGACCAATCGCGCGCGGCAGGTTCTGCGTCCCCATAGCGCCGGGAATGATGCCAAGCATCACCTCGGTCTGCGCAAACCGCGCGTTTGCGCTGGCGTACAGGAAGTCACACGACAGCGCCAATTCGCACCCGCCCGCGTAGGCCGCGCCATTCACAGCCGCAATCATCGGTACCGGACAGTCCATCATGGCGCGGATCGCCTGCTCAACAATCGCATGTTGCCGGCGCCATGTCTCATCGGTCATGCCCTTGCGTTCTTTGAGGTCCGCACCGGCGCAGAACGCACGATCACCAGCGCCAGTCAGGACGATACACCGCGCAGCGCCCGGATCGACGTAGAACGCCGCAAAACAGTCGCGCAGATCGCTCATCATCTGGGTGTTCATGGCATTCCGGGCATCTGGCCGGTTGAGCGTAACCGTCACGACGCCGTCAGATGTTGTCGCCAGCTCTAGGGTTTCGTAGTTCGCCACCGGTAACTCCTCCGCCAATTTGCACCTGCGCAATTTCGCATCCTCACGTTCGGTGAACTCTGCAGTCGATGCAAGGCCGGTTGCAGAGTTGAATTCTTCAGTGGCAGATAGTCATGGGATCGGACAGTCAGGGGTGACGACGTGAACCTCGAACGGACACTCGCCGCAGTTGCGAGGTCGCAGCCGGACCATCCGGCAATCTGCGATGGGCTCATTGAGCTGGCCGGCGCGCAATCCTATGCGGCGCTTTCGCATATTGCGGCCTGCGTAGCAGGCGGACTGACGGGCGTCCACGGCTTGAGACGGCATGACCGCGTTGCTCTCGTCATGGAGAACGCACCGGAGTTCTATCCTATCCTGTTTGCGTGCTGGCGAGTCGGCCTTTCGGTTGTGCCAATCAACGCGAAACTGCACGGAAAGGAAGTTCATTGGATCGTTCAGAACAGTCACGCGAAACTCCTGATCACATCGCCAAAGGCTGCCGATCAGCTGCATAACGAGGCCCCCGCGGCAACGTGGCCCCGGCACATCGTTACGCGATCTGCTGATTGGTTGTCGTTGCTCAAGGCTGAACCTGCGCCGCAAGCCGACACCGATCCCGGAGACGAGGCGTGGGTGTTCTACACCAGTGGAACCACCGGGCGGCCGAAGGGGGCGATGCTGTCTCATCGCGCGCTTCTGTTCATGTGTCATGCCTACATGGCCGACATCGACCATATCGGGAATTCCGATACCCACCTGCACCCTGCACCGCTCACCCACGGCGGCGGGCTTTACGGTTTGGCGTGCCTGCTTCGCGGCGGCAACAACGTGATCTTGCACGGCTTCGATCCGCGCGAGATCTACGACGCGATCGCGTCGTTCTCGCATGTGTCCTTCTTCGCCGCACCGACGATGGTTACGCGTCTACTCAACCATCCAGACGCAGGAGCCGCTGATCTCCGCAATCTCAAGACAATCACGTATGGCGGCGCACCAATGTACGTGGCGGATCTCGAGCGCGCCCTTAAGCTGTTCGGTCCGCGCCTTTATCAACTGTATGGCCAGGGCGAGAGCCCGATGACGATCACTGGCTTGTCGCAGGCCTTCCATGCCGATCGTGATCATCCGGACTACGACTCGCGGCTGGCGTCGACCGGCATCGCCCGGACAGGTGTGAGCGTTCGGGTCGTTGACGAACACGGCGCAGACTGTCCGGCCGGCGAGGTCGGAGAGATCATCACCAAAAGCGACTGCCTGATGACCGGCTACTGGGACAATCCGGAAGCCAACGCCAGAGCGTTGCGTCAGGGATGGCTATGGACCGGCGACCTCGGGCACCTCGATGCGGCCGGTTTTCTGACGCTCAAGGATCGTTCGAAGGATCTCATTATCTCAGGCGGGACCAACATCTATCCGCGCGAGGTCGAAGAAGTTCTGTTGACTTATCCCGGTGTCCTTGAGTGCGCCGTCGTCGGCCGGCCAAACCCGGACTGGGGCGAGGAGGTCATTGCCTTCGTCGTCACGGGACCCGACACCCGCCTCACGGACGTGGACCTCGACGCGCACTGTCTGGACAATATCGCCCGCTTTAAGCGCCCCAAGAGCTATCGGTTTGTCACCGAGCTACCGAAGAACAATTACGGCAAGGTATTGAAGACCGAATTGCGCCGGCAATGCGATAACGCGTGACGTAATCCGCGGCAGTCCATACCCACGCGATGCTGACCTCAGATGCGCCAGCCGCCGTGAATCGCCGCAACGCCGCCGGTCAGATTCCGGTATGTGACCCGCGAGAAGCCGGCCTCACCGATCATATCGGCAAACGTATCCTGGTCAGGAAAACGACGGATCGACTCGACGAGATACCGATAGGGGTCTCCGGAGCCTGCGACGAGTTCGCCGAGGCGCGGAATGACCTCAAACGAGTGGAAGTCATAGAGACGATCGAGAACCGGCACGTCGACTTCTGAGAACTCCAAACAGAGGAAGCGGCCGCCAGGCTTGAGAACGCGAAACGCCTCCGCCAACGCGCGCTCGATGTGGGTGACGTTACGGATACCAAAAGCGATCGTGTAGGCGTCAAACGATCGGTCTTCAAAGGTTAGCGCTTCAGCATTGCCCTCGACGCACGTGATCTGATCTGCCAGCCCGGCGTTTTGCACGCGCCGTCGCCCGACATCGAGCATTTCGGGGCTGATATCGCAGATCACGGCGCGACAACCGGGACCACCCCTGCGAATGACGCGCATGGCAATATCGCCAGTGCCCCCCGCCACATCCAACAAGCGAAATGGCACGGCACATCGTGGTGGCGCGAGCAGGCTGATGAAGTCCGACTTCCAGAGGCGATGCAGGCCGCCGGACATCAAGTCGTTCATCAGATCGTAGCGATCGGCGACATCGGCAAACACGCGATTCACGCGCTCTTGTCGCTCTTGAGCGTCGATGCTCTCGAATCCGAATGTGGTTGATGTGTCCTCGCTGCGGGTCATGGGATAACCCTACCGTCATTCCGCGCTGTCCGCCATTCGCGATTTCGTCGCTACCGCGAACCGCTCTGCGTTCGTGGCGGCCGCAATAGCCACGCCACCCCAAGCACACCGGCTGCAAGGACCGCCGTCACACCAGCTGCCCAGGCACCGGACGCCGCGAGCCCAGCGGTCGCCGCCCAGAGTATCGACGAGAACGCCTCAGTAAACGTCGACAGACGCGATGCCGTCTGACGGCGTCGGAACTGCGCGCGGCGCGCCTGAACGCGGAACAAGAGCTGAATGGCAGTCGCCGCGGATGCGGCAATCAGCGATGAGATCAATGTCACACCACCCGCCCACACGCTCGAAAGCGAAATCGCAAGGCAAAACGGCGCGCATACGACGATCACGATGGCGAGAACGGCTTGCGCCTTTGCTGTAATCACCGTTCTTTCACTCAGCGGCGCGGTTGCAATCAGATCAGCGCCATCCTCGCCGGAAATAGCAAGCCACGCCAAACCGCCGGCCAGCTGCCCGACGGCCATAACGACGATCGGTGCTAAAAGAATCGCGGCGGACGTCCCGTTTCCAAAGCTCTGCCAGAGCAGCACCGCAGGTGGCACAAGATACAACAGTTGCATGAGCGTCTGAGAGACCAACCACGGATCCCGCGCCAGCAACCGAAACTCCTTCGCCCGCAATGCCTGGGCTGGGCTTGCGACAGGAAGCGGGCGAATACCTCCGATCAGGCCATCGTCAGTTGCGGTCGCGCCCGCCGTCACGTGCGTGGCTGCCGCCAGCCGTCGCGACGACCACACGGTCGCGCTCGCCAGAAGAGCAATGGCCAGAAGCCCGAGCACCGTGAAGGCTGTCGTCTCTCCCATCGCCGCGCGTGCCGGCACGTAGAGTACGCTTTCAGCCCCGGGCAAAACGGCCAGAAGATCTGCTGCACGGAACAGGTCGATGCGCGACGCTTCGCCGTACCACATGATTGCTGCGACCTGGGTGCCGACAAGAAATGCCGCGCCGACGACCGCGGCGATAACCTGGGCGACCAAGCGCGTGCGGCGCGGCCCAATCACGTAAAACAAGGCGAATGTCACGCTTACGGCAAGTGCCGTGGCCATGGCGGCGAAACACAGCACGGCGCCGTAGGCCGCGAGCCAATGCCAGCCTTCGATCCAGATTGCGACATTGATGAACGGCGCAACGATCGCACCCGAAAGCGCAGCCGTCGACAGCGTTATCGCCAGAACCCGGACGGCAAACAAATGCGCATGAGAAGCCGGCGACGACAGAATGAGATCGAGATCCGAGCGGGTGTAAAGCACACGGGTTGCCGACTCGAGCGCCTGTGACAGCATGAGCGACAGCGACATCGCTATGGCGGCTGAAACGACGACAAGAGTTTGCAGATCCGCTTGGACACCTGCCTCTTGGGCACCCGCCTCAAGAGCCGGGCCAATCGTTGCATTGGCCAACAGGTGTAGGCCGAAAATCCCGACGCACACGACGCCACTTGCAACGAGGCCACGCACAGATCGCCCGGCCGCCATAACCGCCAGCCAGTCGCGCCACGCGAGCCGCAAGTCGTGCTGTGCGAACCAGAGCAGACTGCCCGGTGCTCCGACGGACCAGGCGGTCATGCCGCCAGATCTTTTGCTGGGTCGCCAACGGTCATCTCGGCATCGGCCACAAGTTCCAGAAAGAGATCTTCGAGGCTTGCGCCCCCGCGTCCAGCTCGCGCGCGCAGGTCTTCGAGCGTGCCTTCGGCAATCAACCGGCCGTAGGCAATCACGCCGATGCGGTCGGCCATACGTTCGGCCACATCGAGGATGTGGGTTGTCATGATGACGGTTCCGCCACAGCTGACATGATGGCGCAGCACGGACTTTACGTGACGTGCAGACGCGGCATCCAACCCTGTGAGCGGTTCGTCGAGAATAATGAGCTTGGGATCGTGGACCAATGCTCCGGCAAGGGCGAGTTTCTGGCGCATGCCTTTCGACAGGCTCTGGCAGCGCGCATCGGCATGCGGCGTGAGGCCGAGACTGTCGAGCAATTCGGCGGAGCGTGCCTGGGCGTCAGCCTGCGGGACCTGCCATAGGCCGGCAACGAAGGACAGGTACTCGCGCGGAGTCAGTCGGTCGTAGACCAGCGGATCGTCAGGCAACCACGCGGTGATCTGTTTCGCAGCGATAGGATCCGTGCCGGCATCGGTTCCATAAATCTCGACCTTGCCGGCGTCCGGGACGAGAAGGCCGGCAACCATCCGAAGTGTCGTGGTCTTGCCGGCACCGTTCGGGCCGAGAAGCGCGTAGATTTGGCCGGCCGCAATCGTTAAGGACAAGCCATCAACGGCGGGACGGGCAAAAGCTTTGTGCAGATTATCAAGTCTGAGTGCTGGCAGGTCTGGCGCAATGGACATAACAGTGTCGGCTCTAGCCTCTGAAACGGTCGCTCGGAGCAGAACTGATGTACCAGTGCGGCGTTGGCACCCGCTCAACGGAATCCAGACAAATTGAACTAAAATCGGTGAAACGCGGAGACCCAGTTGCCAGAACTGCCTGAAGTTGAAACCGTTTGCCGCGGACTTGCTCCTGCAATGGAAGGTGCCACGATTCTCGACGTCGAGCAGCGCCGGCCAGACTTGCGGTTCCCGTTACCCAACAGATTTGCAGCGCGTCTCGTCGGACAACGCGTTGCGCGCCTTTGGCGACGTGCCAAGTTTCTGGTTGCCGATCTCTCAGGCGGTGAGAGCCTGATCATGCATCTCGGTATGAGCGGCCGGTTCACAATCTCACCAACGCACGCCACCCCGGACAAACGAAAACCGCGGGCTCTTGCGCAGTTTGTGACCGATACCGGCGGCATTGCCGCCCACGATCATATCGTGTTCGCGATGTCGTCCGGCCAGCAGGTCACATTCAATGATCCTCGTCGCTTCGGCTACATGGATCTGGTCGACACTGCGGATCTCGCCAGTTGCAAGCATTTGGTAAATCTTGGTGTCGAACCGCTCAGCAACGGGTTTCACGCGGACTACCTGGCCGCCAAAGCGCGCGGCAAGTCAGCAGACGTCAAAGCGTTTTTGCTGGATCAAAGAACGGTCGCAGGGCTCGGCAACATCTATGTTTGCGAGGCATTGTTTCGTGCGGGCATAAGCCCGAAGCGGAAGGCCGGCACGCTCGCGACAGCCAACGGTCGCCCGGCGAAACGGACAGAGCAGCTGGTGCCGGCAATTCGTGATGTCCTGACAGAAGCCATCGCTGCGGGAGGGTCAACGCTGCGAGACTACGCAGACGCGAACGGCGCCCTTGGCTACTTTCAGCACACGTTTCGAGTCTACGGGCAGGCTGACGCGCCGTGTCAGAACGCGGACTGTGGACGACCGATTCGTCGCATCGTCCAGGCCGGACGATCCACATTCTATTGCAGCGCCTGCCAGCGCTAAGAGATGCCAATCTCGGATCGCGCTGTTCGGGCTGGAGCCGCAGCAGTCGAGATTGTCCGCGCTGGCGGCGTAGCCTACGTTTGGGTTCATTCATCGCCAGACCGTCTGCAGGAGCGAAACGATGTCGTCTTACGAGAACATCCTGGTCGAAACGCGCGGCGCCGTGGGGCTGATTACCCTCAACCGCCCCCAAGCACTGAACGCCCTGAATTCAAAACTCATCGAAGAACTAGGCGATGCGCTCGATCAGTTCGAGCGCGCGGAGACTGTCCGATGCATCGTCATCACAGGATCGGAGAAGGCATTTGCTGCTGGCGCAGACATCAAGGAAATGCAGTCGAAGACGTTCATGGACGTTTACAAGGGCGATTTCATTGCAACCTGGGAGCGGGTTGCAACCGTTCGGAAACCCGTGATTGCAGCCGTCTCCGGCTTTGCCCTGGGCGGCGGCTGTGAGCTGGCCATGATGTGCGATTTCATCATCGCATCGGATACCGCGAAGTTCGGCCAGCCAGAAATCAATCTCGGCGTGTCGCCCGGGGCAGGCGGCACGCAGCGCCTGACTCGATTTGTTGGCAAATCGAAAGCTATGGATATGTGCCTGACGGGCCGGATGATGGACGCCGACGAGGCTGAGCGGTGTGGTCTGGTCTCACGGATTGTCCCGGCCGATCAGCTTCTGGATGAGGCCATAAAGACGGCTGAGACAATCGCTGCGAAGTCCGTACCGATTGTGATGATGACGAAAGAGAGCGTCAATCGCGCTTACGAAACAACTCTTGCAGAGGGTGTCCGGTTCGAACGTCGGCTTTTCCACGCAATGTTTGCAACCGACGACCAGAAAGAGGGAATGGCTGCTTTTGCCGAAAAGCGGAAACCGAATTTCACGGACACCTGAGCGGTTGGCAACGTCATTGTTCATCGTATATCGCAGATCCAGCCTTGCAACAAAGGCTTGCGCCGGCGCGCTACCGGCGCATAGTTGCGGCGGCAAGCCCGCGACAACGCGCAAAACGCTATATGGACCGTTGCGTGGGCTGCCGAACGGTTATTGGTAGGGGGACAGGTAGAATGCGTGGACTGAAAATCGGAGTCGCAGCATGCGCTGCAATGGTCGTTATGGCCGGCGCGGCACATGCAGATTGTGTCACGAAAGGCGCCGTCGCGACGTCTGCAAGCGAGGACTCGGCGAAGTGGTTCGCCCTGGAAACGATGGTCCAAAGCGTCAGCTGGGGGCTATGGCCAAGCTTCGTCGCCAACGGCTCGACGCCCGGCTATAAGATTACTAAGCAGCGCTATAGGTGCTCGAAGGGCAACTTCGGCATCACGTGTCGCGGTCAAGCCACGTTCTGCAAGACCTCTTAAGCGCGCCTGTATCGCCGTCATCCATATGCATACGGCTGTGTGTCGGCGTGCGTGATCGACGATTGGAACCCTGTCGCCGCGCCGCTCACTGGCTCCGCAATTGCTGCCAACCGCCCCGTGCGGCGATGATTGCGATTGCGGCGCCGCCCAACATGAAAACATGGTTGGCCAGCCAGTCCGGCTTTTCCGCGAACAGCTTTCCGGACGCGATCAGAAAAGCGAGCCCGACGAAAATGGCAGCAGCCATCACAAGGCTCAGCGCGCCCATCGCCCGCAGCGCCGTACGCGTTTGCAATGCGCTTGCCGGATTGGACAATAGCTGCACATAAACGACGGACACGGCACACAGCAGTGCCATGCCAGCCGCGTATTGCCACCAGTGCTGCCAGTAGAGCGGGCTCAGCCCATAGCCAAATCCGATCGCGACTGCGCCCCAGCCGAACAGCCAGGCAATCTGCCGCGCGCGCGCAGCAGCGATTATAGGTTGTACATCTCCATCGCGACCGGCGGATTTGGGCTCGGTCAATATGACGGCGAAGGGGAACACGGCCGCCGCGAGCCAGGACAGGGCCGGTTGCTCCAACCAGGCCGCAAAAACCATGACCGTGCTTGTCACCGCGAGCAACACAAGACGCAGAAGGACACGTCTGGGCAGGGCGGGACTCTGTCGCATGGGATTGGGCGAAATCTGGCGTGTCATTAAGCCGCCTGGTCCTTCGGCAAGGCGCGAAGCCCGTAAGCACTGATGATGGCGAGCGCCATTGCGCCGAAGAAGAAGTAGTTGTTTGCAGCCCAGTCCTGCCAGCCAGGTGCCTGATCCGCGAGAAACCGCGTCATCTTGCCGTCGATCACAAGCCCAACCATGACAATCAGCATGCCAACAAACTGCCCCATCGCGAGATATCTCGAAATACTGTATAAGCTGGCGCCGGATATCGTCGCGGTTGCCGGGTCACTCAGCCGCCATGATAGGAACAAGCTCACGCCGCCAAGCGCAGCGAACACGCCGAAAAACGCGGCCCACTCTTTCCATGTCAGGATCGCCGGCAGGTAAGTCGCGGCCAGCGCCAGTGCGCCCCAAATCCAAACAAGCGCCATGTACCGGGCAAGCGTTGCCGACCTCACCATGGGCGATGCGCCCCCGCGCTCCAGCGCCTGGACCTCGCGAATCGCGGTGAGTGCCATCACCAACGCGACGCCGAACGCCAGGCCCATGTGAACGTATCCGTAAGTCACATCGACGCCGCGCGCAGCGGCAGTCACGATCAGGAGCGCGACACTGACTCCGATCGTTAGGGTCCAGATAACCATCTTACCGTCCATTTGGTGAATTTGCCCGGTTGCAGCCATGCGCCAAGCACGGCAAGCGCTCCACTTCGTGGGCGCTGACTGATCCGGCGTCAATGGCGCCCGGCTCCAATAGCGTGCATTCGTTTGCGTGGCGTTGACCAGCCGATGTGCCGGGGCTATACGGATCTGCTATTTTGGCGGGGCGCCTGCACGCTTCTCGCCCGATATCGCTCATCCAAAGGTGACAGAGCCCGTCCATCGACGGCCCAGCCTGAACGCATATAGAGGATCAACACGGCCAATGGCCAATACGACGTCAGCAAAAAAAGCGGTGCGCCAGATCGCTCGCCGCACAGAAGTCAATAAGTCGCGCCGGAGTGAAATCCGCTCTGAGATCCGGCGTGTGGAAGCGGCCATCGCCGCCGGCGATCGCGAAGCAGCCGTGGCCGCATTTCGTACTGCCGAGCCGCTAATCGTCCGCGGCGGTCAGAAGGGAATCGTTCACGCACGCGCGGCAAGTCGTAAAGTTTCGCGCCTAGCGCAGCGTATTAAAGGAATGGAGCAGACCGCTTAAGGTCTGCCGTTTCCCAGGTGCGGCCGGCCAATGTGTTTAAATTGCAGCACTCTAGGCCGCCGAATTCATGTTATGCACGACTTTGCCGGCAAACGGTTTTTCATCCACTGTTTTCCCTCCCCGACGTGAATAACTTTTTTTCCACGTATTGGCGTTTCCCTGAAACGGATTGGGAACGAATTGGGACGTGTTCATGGCCGCCGGCGGGGCGGCTTCCTGCGCCCACGGGCATTCCATATTGATACTAAACGAAAACTCGGTTTAGGCCCTTTGGCCACGCCGCGACGCGCCGCATGCGCCTTGGACGAGAGGCGTACGCACTTTAAAATGTTTTGCCTCCCTACGCTCTTGAATGCTTACTCACAGTGCGTTAACTTTTTCCATAGTCAGGCACTGAAGAGAGAGACAGCTCGCTTGGGTAGGCGAGCTGGGCGGTCAGTGGCAGGCGACACCAGTGTGACAGCGGTCAACGTGTTCCGTTGGGCATGTGGGTAACATAGTAGCTTTCCACGGGAAGTTTGGCGGACATCCTGTGGGTAGTTGAGAGGGTTGTTGTGGGGTCAGTAATCTCCGGGAGACCGGTGGCGTGTCGTGCGACCGCTCATCGAAAATCCCATAGATTTCCGGTTAGCCGCAGATCGGCTGAGGGAATCGTTACACATAGAATGTGTGGTCGGGTCGTTCGTAGCGTTTACTCTCGTGGGCGCTGTAACAGGTCCTCCCTTGCAACGTGTGGTCGGACAGGATCACGCGACATTGCTGGGCTGTTAGATCGCGGGCCACGAGGTCGCTACAGTTTTCGAAAACAGAACCGTTATTATCAGTTTCGCGCACCGGGTCTGTTTTTATCCGTTTCCAGTTTACTGCAGATATACGTTCAACGTCGGGCGTGAATCTGAATGGAAACGGCTGTCTGGTGCGCCGTTATTCCGGAATTGAGTAACGCACACCGCCAACGAGATTGCATCAGCTTATTCAGCGACGAATTTCGGCGCACGAGATAGGTGTGCCTGATGCAATCATTATCCGCACGTTTCGAAGGGCGTCGAAGCGTGCAGAAAACTCTATGTGCGGGAACTGAACATCATGCAGAAATCATTCGTCGAGCGCGGGCTGACCCCAAGTGAAAATATGGCAGGACGCGTCGCACCAACTTCGGCAGTTAACGGAGAGGCTTCAGGACGCATTAACGACACGCAGGCGCAACGTATTCGGGCGCTATTGAGAGCTCGCCTTGGCGAGGAAGTTTTTACAAGCTGGTTCAATGCTCTGGAGTTTGATGCCGTCCGTGACGGGACAGTGTTTGTCTCCGTGCCGGTCAAATTCCTGCGCAACTGGATCCAGTCACACTATCTCGACGATCTTCTCTCGTGCTGTCAGACGGAACTGCCAGAGGTTGAAGCGGCCGAAGTCTGTGTCCGCCAACACGGTGGAGTCGGCCAGCGCGACATCGCCAACCCAACACAACAGGTTGCGCCCGAAGCGGTCGCTCAACCGTCCGCGTCCGTGATGCCGGCCTTGGCGCCGTCTGTTCCAACACGCGCCGGCGGGCTGTCCGGATCCCCGCTCGACCCGCGTCTGACGTTTGAGACGTTCGTCATTGGCACGGCGAATCGCATGGCGCATGCTGCGGCAACGCAAGTCGCGGAGACACTGTTCAGCGGCACGACCGGATTCAACCCGTTGTGCATTCATTCCTCGGTCGGTCTTGGCAAGACCCACCTGCTTCATGCCATCGCGTGGGAGATTCGGAAGCGGCATCCTCAAGCCCAACTTCTTTATCTCACAGCCGAGCGTTTCCGGTATGAGTTTGTCGAAGCGCTCCAGGCAAAAGATGCCATGGCGTTTAAGGAGCGCATGCGGTCAGTCGACGTTCTTCTGGTCGACGATTTGGAGTTCCTTCACGGGCAGGCGACGGAGCAGGAATTCGATCACATCGTGAACGCCTTGCTCGACGGGAATCGGCAGCTCGTCATCGCATCATCGAAAGCCCCAAACACAATTGAGACCTTGAGTGAGCGTATGCGCTCGCGCCTGCAACGCGGATTGGTGGTTGAGCTCGGCGCGCCGGATCTGGAGCTGCGGAAGGGCATTCTGCAACGGCGGATCGAGGAGAAGCGCCTGCATGACCCATCGTTCCAGGTGCCGCAGGAAGTTGTCGAATTGCTCGCCGAACGCCTTGTCGAGAGCGGGCGTGAGCTTGAGGGCGCCGCGACGAAGCTGCACGCGCAGTGGCAGTGCATGCGCGCCCCGATCACAGTTGACCTTGCCAACGCCATGATCCGCGATCTGATTTACGGCATGGAGCCGCGTCGGATCCGGATTGAGGACATCCTCAAGGTGGTTTCGCGTCACTTCGGTGTGTCGAGGAGCGACATTCTGTCTCCACGGCGACATCGGTCTGTCGTGTGGCCGCGCCAGATCGGGATGTATCTGGCAAAGCAACTTACGGCGCGGTCCCTACCGGAGATCGGCCGTCGGTTCGGCGACAGAGATCACACGACAGTGTTGCATGCGATCCGCAAGATCGACGGTGCGTTGACCGACAACCCACGCCTTCGCGACGAAATCGATGATCTGAAGAAGATCTTGTCGCATTAGGCCGTTCGCCTTTGGCGAACGCGCATTGCCGCCGGTCGGCACCCCATGTTCTGCTCAACTTGGCCGACCACCAACGACATCGTCTCGTTGGGTGGCCGGCCAGGAAGACCAAAAGAATGGCGTGAGGGTGTGGGCCGGCGACGTGATTCGGCCCATGGCGGAAATGATCCGCGTGAGTCGGTCACCGTGTGCTGGCTAGCTGCCACGCAAAATATACTGAACTAGAGCAATATCAGTCACATCGCGTGTTGCTGGACACTTGGGCTTGGCCCGGACCTGTGGTAGCGTTGCGCTTCGGCGTTATCACGCTGGGTTTGCGCACGCAGCGTGAGGCCGGAAGCGTCTGCCGTCATGCACGATTGACCGGAGAAGCTGTCACGCGCGGGCATGGTGGGTATGTCATACAGAAACTGCAGGGGGTGCTTGGCGATTCGTGATCCGTCATTTGGCCATCCTGCCGCAATTCAGGTGCCTGGAACAGCTCAATGCAGCTTGTGATCGAACGCGGTGATCTTCTCAAAGCGCTCAGCCACGTTACGAGTGTAGTGGAACGCCGGACGACGATCCCAATCCTGTCGAACGTGCTGCTGGCGTCGACCGAAGGCGGTCTTCAGCTGAAAGCAACGGATCTTGAGCGCGAGGTTGTGGAGCAGGTCGCGGCTGATTGCAGCCAGACTGGTGCCGTGACGGTTCCGGCGCATATGATCCATGACATCGCACGCAAACTCCCGGATGGCGCTCAGGTCTCGCTGACCCGCGATAGTGAGAACGAGCGTGTCACGGTCACGTCGGGTCAGGCGCGGTTCACGCTGCAGGCACTGCCGGCCGACGACTTCCCGGACATCGCGGCCGGTGAGATGAGCCACGAATTCACGATGGCCGCTCACGAGCTTCGCCGTTTGATCGAGAAAACCAGGTTTGCGATTTCGACCGAAGAAACGCGGTACTATCTCAACGGCATATACTTTCACGTTGCCGCCGACGACGGCCAGCAAACGTTGCGTGCCGTGGCGACTGACGGGCACCGCTTGGCACAACTGGATCTTGAGCAGCCCGACGGCGCTGCAGACATGCCCGGCGTGATCATTCCACGCAAGACAGTCCAGGAACTCCATAGATTGCTCGATGATACGACGAGTGAAGTGCGGGTTGGGGTCTCGGACACGAAAGTTCGTTTCGATCTTGGCAGCGTGATCCTGACGTCCAAGCTCATCGATGGCACGTTTCCCGACTATGCGCGCGTGATCCCGCGCGACAACGACAAGATTCTGTCAGTTGCGAACGCAGTGTTCACTGGAGCGGTGGACCGCGTATCGACCATTTCAAGCGAGCGGGGACGGGCCGTAAAGCTCGCGATGCGCGAGGGCAAGCTCGTCCTTTCAGTCAGCAATACGGAAGGCGGAAGCGCGACGGAGGAAGTTGACGTCAGCTACGATGCCGAGCCTTTGGAGATCGGGTTCAACGCGCGCTACCTGCTCGATATCTCAAGCCAGCTCGATAGCGATACGGCCGTTTTTCGGCTTGCTGATGCGGCGTCGCCAACAGTTGTCCGCGATGGCGACGACGGCAACGCGCTGTATGTGCTTATGCCTATGCGCGTCTAATTCATTGTGGTTGGAGTCTCCGGCAAACAATCAGTGGCAGTGGTCGGTAAACCTGCCGCAGCTGTTTGAAATAGGCCCGTGCGAGACGGCATGGGACCGACATCTCCGGACGGAGGTGTGGCGTGGTTCCAGCGAATTCTGAAACGCACGAACGATGTGGATCGAAAAACTGACCCTCACAGACTTTCGCAATCATGCCTTTGCCGAGCTTGCCACGCTGGCTGCTCCCGTGGTCCTTCACGGGCCCAACGGCGCTGGAAAAACCAACATACTGGAGGCAGTATCGCTACTGGCACCCGGGCAGGGTCTGCGTCGCAGCGCCTACCCGGATATCGCGCGGCAGGGCGGCCAGGGCGGATGGGCGGTTGCAGCGCGCGTGCGCACGGGAGACGAGACCATCGCGATTGGCACCGGGTTACTCCCCGATCAGACTGCGTCCGGCCGCGGCAGCCGGATCGTCCGTATTGATGGAACGCCACAGACCGGAAACGGCGTCTTGGCGGACTATGTTGAAATGCTGTGGTTGACGCCAACACACGACGGCCTCTTTACAGGGCCCGCGGGCGACCGCCGCCGCTTCCTGGACCGCCTTGTGCTTTGCTTCGACGCGTCCCACCGGACTCGTGCCAACCAGTTTGAGCGCGCGATGCGGCAGCGCAACCGGCTGCTGGAGTTGGAGCCGCGGCGGACCGCTGAGTTGGCCGGCCTTGAGCGGATCATGTCGGAAACAGGCGTTGCGATTGCGGCAGCGCGGCGCGCGGCACTGGATACGATGCGCGTTACGATTGAGGCGCGCCGCAGCCGATCGCCCGACTCACCCTTTCCGTGGGCTGACATTGCGATTGACGGCGAGATCGAGGCTGCACTCGAAACCGACGCGGCCATCGACGTTGAAGACCGGTATCTTGAGCGGCTTACCACGATGCGCGATCGCGATCGCGCTGCCGGCCGTACGCTGGCCGGCCCGCACCGCAGCGATCTCGTCGTCCGCCACGGGCCAAAGCAAATGCCTGCGCGGCTATGTTCCACGGGCGAGCAAAAATCCCTGCTTGTGGGCCTTGTGCTTGCCAATGCGGAAATGCTCACCGACCGCGCGACAGCTGCCGGCGGTCACGAGCAGCGCAATGCCCCTATACTCCTGCTTGACGAAATCGCCGCGCATCTCGACATCAATCGTCGGGCGGCATTGTTCAGCGAAATTGTCGCCATTGGCACGCAAGCCTGGATGACCGGAACGGACCGTAGCGCATTCGAGTCCCTTGCTGAAATTGCGACGTTTGTTGAGGTTGGTGAGGATGGAATTCGACAGTCCGGCAACAGCTTGTGAGCGCTGAACGCAACAGTCGAACGGCTTCAACGCAACCAATTGATGTCATTCGGGAAAAAGAGCGTTGGCAACCGGCGCTTTCTGGCGCGTTTGCTGGCGTTTTGCCACCGTTTTCGTGCTAAGCTGCACTGTATTGAGTCGTGGGAAGGACTGACACCAACATGAGCGCGCAGACCGCCCAATCCACCCAGAGTTCGCAAGCTTACGGCGCCGATAATATCAAGGTGCTGAAAGGGCTTGATGCCGTGCGCAAGCGGCCCGGCATGTATATCGGCGATACCGATGATGGCTCCGGCCTGCATCACATGGTTTACGAGGTCGTCGATAACGCCATCGACGAGGCTCTGGCCGGGTTTGCAAGCGAGGTTCGGGTTACTCTGAACCCCGATGGATCGTGTACGGTCCGCGATAATGGCCGCGGCATCCCCGTCGACATCCATGCCGAGGAAGGCATTTCCGCAGCTGAAGTCGTCATGACGCAGCTGCACGCAGGCGGAAAGTTCGCCGAAGGCGGCGATGACGACAATCCCTACAAGGTGTCCGGTGGTCTCCACGGCGTCGGTGTATCCGTTGTCAATGCATTGTCGAGCTGGCTCGAATTGCAGATTTGGAGGGACGGCCAAGCCCACAAGGTGCGGTTCGAAAACGGCATCGCCGTTGATCCGCTCAAAGCCATCGGGCCGGCCAATGACGAGCGCGGAACCGAAGTCACGTTCCTTCCGAGCCTGAACACCTTTAACAACGTCACGGAGTTCAACTACGAGACGCTTGAGCACCGGCTGCGTGAGCTCGCGTTCCTGAACTCAGGCGTCAAGGTGATATTGACTGATGATCGCAAGGCCGACCGTCAGCAAGAGATTCTCGAATACGCCGGCGGATTGTCGGAGTTCGTCAAGTACATGGACCGGGCCAAGTCCGCGTTGCTTGAATTGCCGGTGACAATGGACGGCCAGCGCGACGGGGTTGGGGTCGAGGTCGCTCTGTGGTGGAACGAGAGCTATCACGAGAACGTCTTGTGCTTCACCAATAACATTCCGCAACGCGATGGCGGCACGCACTTGGCGGGCTTTCGCGCCGCGCTGACGCGGATCATCAACAAGTATGTTGTTGAAACGGGCATCGCCAAAAAAGAGAAAGTTTCGATAACGGGTGATGATGCGCGCGAAGGATTAACCTGCGTTCTTTCCGTGAAAGTGCCGGATCCAAAATTCTCAAGCCAGACCAAAGATAAATTGGTTTCTTCGGAAGTGAAGCCAATTGTCGAAAGCGTCGTTTCCGAACAACTCGCCATTTGGTTTGAAGAACATCCCAAAGAAGCGCGTGTGATTGTCGGCAAGATCGTAGAAGCGGCAGCAGCACGCGAGGCTGCACGCAAGGCGCGCGAACTTACACGACGCAAGGGCGCGCTGGATATTGCGGGATTGCCCGGCAAACTGGCCGAGTGTCAGGATCGCAATGCAGCCAACACCGAGATGTTCATTGTCGAGGGCGACTCCGCCGGCGGCTCTGCAAAGCAGGGACGCAACCGCGAGTTTCAGGCCGTTCTGCCGATCCGAGGAAAAATCCTGAACGTTGAGCGGGCCCGGTTCGATAAGATGTTGTCGAGCGCGGAGATCGGAACGCTGATCACAGCGCTTGGAACGGGTATTGGCCGTGACGATTTCAACCTCGAAAAACTCCGGTACCACAAAATCATTATTATGACGGACGCCGATGTTGACGGCGCGCATATCCGGACGCTGCTGTTGACCTTCTTCTATCGACAAATGCCGGAACTCGTCGAGAAAGGGCATCTGTATATTGCGCAGCCGCCACTCTATAAAGTGATGAAGGGTCGCTCAGAAACTTATCTAAAAGACGAGCGCGCGCTGGAAGATTATCTGATCACGGCTGGGCTTGACGATGCGAAGCTCGTGCTTGGCAGTGGCGAGGAGCGCGGCGGCGCCGACCTTCGTGATATCGTCGAACAGGCGCGCATCATCGTCAGACTGATCGAAGAGACGCATTTCCGATACACGCGCTTTGTGCTGGAGCAAGCCGCGATCGGAGGCGCGTTCGATCCGGATCTGTTGCTGTCGGCTGATCAGGCCAATCAGGTGGCAGAACGTATTGCCGGTCGCCTCGATACGATCTCCGAGGAGACAGAACGGGATTGGGAAGGCCGTTTTGGTAACGACGGTTTCGTGTTCCGCCGTCAGGTCCGCGGTGTCAGTGAGGAACACGTTCTCGATCGCGCGCTGCTCGGTTCGCTCGAGGCGCGCCGGCTCAACGAACGCCGTGCCCACTTGATGGAAATCTACGCAACGCCGGCAACGCTGCGCCGACGCGACTCTGATACCCAGATTTTCGGGCCACGCACGTTACTCGATGCGATTTACGAGGCCGGTCGCAAAGGCCTGAGTATGCAGCGCTATAAAGGGCTGGGCGAAATGAACCCGGACCAGCTCTGGGAAACGACCCTTAATCGCGATAGCCGGACATTGCTGCAAGTTCGGCTCGGTGACCTTGCTGAAACCGACGAGGTCTTTTCACGGTTGATGGGCGATGTTGTCGAGCCGCGTCGTGAGTTCATTCAGGAGAATGCACTCGCCGCGAGTGTGGACGCTTAACCGGTGATATCGGGCCTATCGTCGTCATTGATGACCGATCCGATAAAGCGCGGTCAGCCAGCGAGTTGGTGTCGGTATCGTCGTGCGCGCATGCAATCGGCCGACCAAACCCCAAGCCGGGACTTGCGGGCTGACTGCTCTTCTTTCGCGTAACGGCTGGTATAGGTCAGAAAGGCCCAGGCCGTACCGTCTGACACCATCGTACGATTGATGTTTCGGCCTCCGACCCAGCACGTGGCCAATACGCGATCGTACCGGTCGCGGTGGCGCCAATGACAACGGACTTGCCGGCCGGCGACCAAGCGTTGCAAAGCGGTGCGCGCCATGTGCCCGGCTTGGAGGCGGGGCCCGCCCGTTCGGTGACACTGCTGTGCCAGTTCCGGCGCATCAATGCCGGCGAGGCGAATGCGGACACCGGAGATCGTGAGCGTATCGCCATCGAGCACATGCGCGATCCCGCGCAAGTCACTCCCGTCCAATCGCACGTGTTGGTGCGTCACTGGCGTGAACGCATAAATGATGGCCAAGGCGCAGAGCGCAGTGGCGCACTGCGCAAAGGCGCGTTGGTTCGCGAAACGTGAGACAGCGTGCATTCCGACATACTGGCTGATTCGTAGTGCCCAGCCCCGATGCCAATTCGATCGGCCCAAGCGACCCATCACAACGCATGGCAAACGGCCAAAACGTATGCCTGCGCGTGCGCCTCGATCGGGCTGTTCCGAAACCATCGGCGCCAGAGATTTACTGCATTATAGCATAATAATGTATTTTTGTAGGATTATTGATCCTCTTGTGTGCCCTGCGTCGGGCGTTTGAATCCCGGCGCAACCGTCGCCAAATTGCTGACAAATCAAACCGGCCATGCGACGCCTGAGGCTTGCTCTGGGCAGCGCCTCGCGGCATCGTGATGAATTCAAGGAGACAGCTGAGATGAGCGAACCAGGCCAACTCGCCGATGCCGAGTTCACACGCAGTGCGCTCAGCGCAGCACAGACGTGGCTTGAGCGCGACGGCAAAGTCGCGCTCGCGACAGTCGTTGGCACTTGGGGATCAGCGCCAGTGCCGGTTGGCGGCCAAATGGTGATTGCTCAGGATGGCAGTTTTCACGGCTCGGTCTCAGGCGGCTGCGTCGAGGGCGAGGTTATCGCGGAAGCTGAAGACGTTCTCGCCAACGGCACATCTGAAACGTTGACGTTCGGTGTGGCCGATGAAACCGCATGGGGCGTTGGCCTGCCCTGCGGCGGCGAGATCAAGGTCTATATTGAGCGTGTCAGTGCGGATGATGACGGCCGCGCCATGATCGACCGTGCGGTTACGGCGCAAGAAACGCGCGACGGCCTGGTGATTGCCACGAACCTGACAACGGGCAAGAAAACGCTCTTCAAACGCGAAGATACCGGCCTTGATGCCGATATCGTTCGGCGGTTCAGCTCCGGCAAGAGTCAGGTCGTTGAGACAGCGGACGGGCCGGTGTTTTACCAGGCGATCCTGCCGCCAGCGCGTACGATCGTGATTGGCGCGACGCATATCGCACAACTCTTTGCGCAAATGGGCCATATGGCGGGCTACGAAGTTATTGTTGTCGATCCGCGCACGGCCTTTGCGAGTGCAGACCGTTTTCCAGACGTGACGCTGCATGCTGAATGGCCGCAGGATATTCTGCCAAAGCTCGGTCTCGACCCGTACACGGCCGTCGTCGTTGTCGCGCACGTCAGCCACATCGACGACGAAGCCCTGAAAACCGCGCTGAGGTCGGACTGCCTATACATCGGGGCCCTCGGGTCGCGACGCAATCATGCCAAGAGAACGGAGCGCCTTAAGGACGCTGGATTTAACGAGGACGAAATCGGTCGCATCAAATGTCCGATCGGCCTCGACATCGGTGCGCAGTCCCCAGCAGAAATCGCGATTGCGATCATGTCTGAAGTCGTGCTCGCCGTGCGCGGCCCAAAGCAAGTCGCGGTCGCCGCGTGAGTTGCCCTGACACCAGTCAGGGCTTTGACGTGGCGTTACTGGCCGCCGGGCTGTCACGGCGGTTTGGGCAAGACAACAAACTGCTTGTCGACGTGGGTGGTGAACCTATGGTTCGGCGCGTGGCGCGTCAGTTGCGGACCTTGACGCATTGCCAGCTAATCGTCGTGACGGGGCATGAGGCCGAACAGGTGACAGACGCGCTCGGTCATTTGCCGGACAAGGTCGTGCATAACCCGGACTATGCGTTGGGCCTGTCCCATTCGATCGCCGCTGCCGTTTCCGCCGTCGAACCCGGCCGCGGCGCCCTCATTGCCCAGGGTGATATGCCGGATCTGTCGCACGAGGTGCTATCGGCGCTCGCCGCTGCGTTTTTCGAGTCGGGCTGCAGCGCCATTGTCTTCCCGGTTACGGCCGACGGCCGCCAGGCCACGCCCGTGATTTGGCCGGCCGATCTGCTGCCCGAGCTGGCGCAACTCACGGGCGATGGCGGCGCCAAAGCCGTTATTCAACGCCACCTGGCACGCTGCCGGCCGCTTGTCGTCAACGACGCATTGGCGCTTCGCGATATCGATACCGTCGCAGCCTTGGATGCCTGGCGACAGCAAACGCGGCCCCATGAAGACTGAGAGCTGATACCGCCACAGCAGAAATGGGGCGCCGCAGAACACGGCGCCGTGGCATAGGGCTGTGCCCGCGACGGACTGCAAGCGAGCTACATTGCGACTCGATCAACGCGTTCGCTTGCCAGACCTTGCGCCACGGCCGCGTCGCGGATTGCGGCCCAGGTTTGGTCGGAGATTTCAATGCCATCACGCGTGCGTTTGGCGCGGGCCCGGATTTCAGGTTCGCCAGGAAACAGAACCTCGCCGTCAAGATCAATCGGTCGCGCCGACTTGAAGTAGGCCAGGTAGCGCGTGACGTCAGCGGGGAAGAAGCCTTCGGGGTCCAACACCTTCGGATCTATGAAGATCGACAGCATGCCGTTGGACCAGCGCCGACCTTCCAACGGCGCCCCGGTTCCCGTCAGTGACCCTCCAAGGATTTCAACCATGAATGCCAGGCCAGACCCCTTGTGATCGCCCATCGCCCGAATGGCGCCCTCACCATTCTCATAGTCCCGCGGGCCATCTGGAGCATAATCTCCATAGAGGTAGCGCGGATCCCCGCCGATATCGCCGTCGCCGCTGACGAGCGCGTTGTCCGGCAAGGTCTTGCCACCCTGGCTGGCCACCAGAACCTTGCCCTCTGCGACAACCGACGTCGCGAAATCGAGGATTATTGGGTCGCTGTCGGGGCGCGGAATGCCGACGGAGTACGGCGCCGTAGAGTAACGCGCCTCGCGCGCGCCAAACGGCGCGACGAGCAGGCTCGACGGCGCATTGACGTGGTGGATTGAGACCAGTCCGGCATCGGCGGCCATTTCCGCCCACTCGCCGACGCGTCCAACGTGTCCGGTATTCCGCAGCGCAATCAGCGAGAGGCCGTTGGTGCGACACTTCTCAACACCCAGTTCCACGGCTTGCGGCGCAATTGTCTGGCCGAACCCGTAGTTGCCGTCGACAACGGCCATAATCGGCGTCTCGCGCACGACATCAATGCGCTGATCGGGAAGAAAGGCGCCACTCTCTTTCCATTCCACGTAGCGCCGCACACGGACAACACCGTGGCTGTCGTGTCCGGCAAGATTGGCACCGACCAGAGATTTGCCAAGCCGCAGCCCCTCCGCTTCAGAGCAGCCGATCGCCACGAATATGTCGCGCACGAGTTCGACCAGATCGCTGGCCGCAACTGTTACCATTCCATCCTCCCAAGACGTCTTTCTTGCCGTAGTTTACGTGCAATGCTGGCCCATCCGCATCGCGATACTTCGATCCTGTCCGCCGTAGGCGGCCTCACTTCGCCGGCCCACACCCCATGATTGGTTCACTTGCCCGGCCATCTATGAAATCGTCCCGCTGGGTGGCCGGCCAGGACGACCAGGAGACGAGGTATGGGATGGCTCCAGCTCAATCCGAAACGATCTAGAGCCAACGCTCTGCGGGTGGTTTCACGTCGCAGAGCTGCAGCAAGGTTCCAGTAAATGACGAAAAGATCTAGTCTCGGGACAGCAACCCAGCTCCACGCTTCCACGGATTGCCATCATGGATTTCGCTCTTCCCGACGACCTTCGAGACCTCAAAAAGAGAGTTGATGCGCTTGTTGCGCAGGATGTGATCCCGTTTGAAACCGATACGCGTTGGACGCAGCATGGGCCAACCGACGACCTCAGGCGAGAGTTGAACGAAAAAGCGCGCGCTGCCGGATTACTGTCGATCCACGTTCCCGAAGAGTACGGCGGAGCGGGGCTTGATCATCGGGGCAAGGCCGTCGTTTTGGAAGCCGCAGGGTATTCCATGTTGGGGCCGCCGGCCTTGCACTGCCAGGCGCCAGATGAAGGCAACATCCATCTTCTCGACGTTGTCGCAACCGACGCGCAAAAGGCGACCTATCTCGCCCCGCTCGCACGCGCAGATGTGCGCTCATGCTTTGCCATGACAGAGCCGGACGGCGGCGCAGGGTCCGATCCCGCCATGCTCAAGACCCGCGCGGAAGCCAAAGGCAACGGCTGGGTCATCAATGGTCGCAAGTGGCTGATCACAGGCGCCGAGGGCGCGGGTTTTGCCATCATCATGGCTCGCACAGGGGACGGACCGCATGATGCAACGATGTTCCTCGCCGATCTGCCCAACCCGGCATTCAAGGTGACGCGAACCCTGGACACACTCGACAGTTCGTTCATGGGCGGCCATGCCGTGATCGATATCGAAGACTTGCAACTTCCAGGCGATGCCGTCCTCGGCGCTGTTGGCGAGGGCTACAAATATGCGCAAGTCCGGCTGGCTCCGGCGCGACTGACGCATTGCATGCGTTGGCTCGGTGCTGCGCGCCGTGCACATGACATCGCTGCAGCTTACGCCCGCGTGCGTCAGGCCTTTGGCCAACCACTCTCGGCGCATGAAGGCGTATCGTTCATGCTGGCCGACAACGTGATCGACATCCGCGCGGCACGATTGATGATCTGGCAATGCGCCTGGATGCTGGACCAAGGCGCACGCGCGTCATCCGAGAGTTCCATTGCGAAGGTCTTTTGTTCAGAAGCGATTATGCGCGTGGTCGATCGCTCGCTGCAAATCCTGGGTGGTCTCGGGCTGACAGGCGATACGGTCGTGGAGCGAATCTTCCGGGATGTCCGTGCGTTCCGAATCTACGATGGCCCATCCGAAGTTCATCGATGGGCGCTCGGCAAACGAATCGCAGCTGAAAAGCTTGATGGTGAATTCCGCGATCCGAACCCGGCTTAGAGCTTGTCGCATTATATGTGCCTCGCTCTAGCTTGCTTTCGCTCACGGCTATTCCTCGCTGCGCTCGGGCCGTCATCGAGATGGCTTGTTTGCCATCTCGATATTTGAAATGCCCAACGCGGGAACACCGGCGTTGGGGTGGGGGCAGCGCAACGCGCCCGGCCGCAGTCGCGGCCTGGGGGGGCAGATCATCAGCCACACCCACAGGCGTCATCCCGGTGCTTATCATCGGGATCCAGAGTGCAGCGGGCTCAGATGTCGGTTGGACGTGTGGACTGTGCCGCTGTCGGGCCGCTCAGCCGCTCGAGTTCGTTGAAACGTGGACCCCGGGCACAAGGCCCGGGGTGACCCTGTATGTGGCGAGAGATTGTGGTTCCCGCTCGCGCTTGCTTTCGCTCACGGGCTGTTCCGGCCTGCGGCCGGGCCCTCCGCGGGGGCGGCGCAACGCGCC
>JBCCOV010000047.1:0-26238 GCA_039039985.1 Pseudomonadota bacterium
AACATCCGGAAGGCGCGGATCGAGGATTACATCACGACCCATTCCGTTCGGATCGATCGCACGATTGAAATCGACGCCATGCTCGGCACGTTGGACCTCGTTGCAAAGTCCGATTGGGTGACAATCCTCCCCGGCGTGATCTGCGCACCGGACCAGGATGGAAAGTCGCTGCAGATCGCACCTATTGACCAGCCGCCGCTGTATTTGGAACTCGTCCATATCCAGACGGCGCGTCGAAGTCTGTCACCACAGGCTAAGGCGTTCCTCGACACACTGCGCAGTGAGGCCGAAACCCTGGTCGCGACGTGACGGAACCGCGCGATGTCTGTGATCAATCTCAATTGACGCTGAATGCGCCCAATTGGCCTTTTCCGAACGCTAACGGCGTACTGTCGTGACTGACGTGAGCAAGGACGCGACCAATGAAAATCTCGTGGTCGCCACCGTCATAAACTGCGTAGGTCTCGCACTCCAAAACAGCTGCACATCCGGTAAGGCACGGGACGCCGTGGGCGCCGGCTTTCCATGACAAACCGGCGAAGCGATCGCGCTCGGCGCCAGCGAACAATTGGCACAGGCTGGCCTGGTCCGCGGAGAGAATGTTGATCGCAAATCCCGGATGCGCCTTGTACTCGGCCAAGCAGCCGGCCTTGCGCGCCAGACTCCAGAGCACAAGCGGCGGATCCATGGATACCGAGTTGAACGAGCTGATGGTGACGCCGATTGGATCGCCGCTGCGTGACAACGTTGTCGCAATCGCAACGCCTGTCGGGAAGCACGACAACGTTTGGCGCAACGCGCGCGTGTCGATCTTCTTCTCGGGTGAATCTGTCGCCACGTGCATCTCTGCCCCTCCGACTTTCGCAGTCCAAAAATACTGCGAATCGTCATCACGACAAATTATATGAAGTGATCGCTGCAAGTAGATATTGTGATGTTAACTTCGCGCATCTGCGGCCGTCTCGCTGACGGCGCCGCGGACACCACGAGCGCGGGCAGACCTCGTCATACTCACGGTATGCATCTCGAGAACTGTGCGTCACGGCGTGAGGATCGTCGAGCCCGTCGTCGTGCCCGCCTCGAGCGCCTTATGCGCCTCGGCAACGTCCGACAAGGCCCAGCGCTGGTTGATGTTCACGGTCAGATGGCCGCCCCGGATCATCTCGAACACACGGCCGGCGGCATGCTCGAGATCGGCCCGCGGGCCGACATAGTTCGCAAGCGTCGGGCGCGTGAAGTAGAGCGACCCAGCCTTTTGCAACAGGCTGGGAGGGACCGGCGGCGCCTCACCTGTGGTCGCGCCGTACGACACAAACATGCCGTACGTCGCCAGGCACGCGATTGACGTTTCAAACGTTGCCTTTCCGATGCTGTCATAGACGACGGGCACGCCTTTGCCGTCGGTTAAGGCCTTGACCCGATCCACGATGTTTTCGGCCGTCCGGTCAATGGCCTCGGCATAGCCCAGGGTTTTGATCAGTGCGCAGTTTTCAGCACCAGACGTCACACCGATCATGCGTGCACCGAGGTATTTGCCCCACTGCCCCGCCAACTGCCCGACGCCGCCGGACGCGGCAAAGAACAGGACATCCTGACCTGGCTGGACTTTGTAGCACCGTTCCAACAGGTACTCCGTCGTCATGCCCTTCATCAGAACGGCCGCGGCCACGTCTTCGGGAATGTCGTCCGGTAGCTTGATCATGCGCGCGGCCGGCGCATTGCGATGGGTTGCATAGGCGCCGAGGACACCACCATAAACAACGCGATCGCCAACGGCGAAATCTGTCACGCCAGGGCCAATGGCTGTGATACGACCGGCGCTCTCCAGACCGAGCGGGCTTGGCAGGTCCAAGGGATAGTGGCCCGAACGCTGGTACACGTCCATGTAGTTGAGGCCGATCGCGGATTGCGCGACTTGAACCTCGCCGTCACCCGGCGGCCCGAGTTCAACGGCCTCCAAAATCATGACGTCAGGCCCACCTTGCGCCGTAAGCGCGATGCGTCGTGCGTTCACTGGTCTCGTCCTTCAATTCGCGCGCCTATGTCGTCGCGTCACCGCTTTCGACGACGATTGTCTCAACTTCTCCGGCCCCGTTCGCCCGCCGATGTGCCGCGGCTTGCTGGTATGCCTCGGACTGAAAGCAGGCGACGCCGGCTTCGAAGGTCGGAAACTCGATCACCACGAAGCGATGAAAGTGCTCGGGACCTTCCATGATCTCGTAGGCCCCGCCACGTGCCAGAACCTTCCCACCGTGATCCGCGATAATGGCAGGCACGAGATCGGTGTACTTTTTGTACGCGACCGGATCGTTGATCTTGGCGCGCGCCACCCAGTAAGCCGGCATGATATCTTCCCCACGCTTTACATCAGAGTTTCAGGGAGCCAGTTGGCGATCTCAGGAAACGCAATGAGCAACACGGCTGCGAACAGCATGATGGCCCAATACGGCACCGAGCTTAGAAAGATCTCCTGAACGCCCACATCCGGATCTTCAATCGCCGCCTTAACCGTATAAACCAGGAGCCCGAACGGCGGCGTCAGCAAGCCGGCTTCGATCGCCAGGATGCCAACAATCGCGAAACTCAAGCGATCATATCCAAATGCGACAGCGATTGGCTCGACGATGGGTACGGTCAACAGCATGATTGAGATGCTGTCGATCACCATGCCGAGAATGAACCAGATCAACAGGATGATGCCCAGGACCTGCCAGGCTTCAAGGCCCGAGGCGAGGAAGAACTCGCGAATGGACGTCGTCACGCCGGTCATCGCGAGCGTGCGTGAATAGAGCGCCGCCGCAAATAGCAGGATCAGAATCGGTGCTGCCGTCTTGCCCACCGCAAAGACGGCATGCCGGAATTCCGCCCAGGTCATGCCCTTGGCGAATGCGAACAAAAGCGCCAGAGCCGCGCCGGCACCAGCCCCCTCCGTTGGTGTGAATATGCCAAACCAGATCCCACCCAGAACAGCCAATATGATGCCGAAGACGCCGACTACGCTGGATGCAACTTGACCAGCCGGAAGGTCCATGCGGTCCGCCGCTGTTTCCCGAGCGGTTGCGTCCTGGTCGCTTTCACCGACAATCTCGGGCCTCATGACGGCGACGGTGACGATGTAGCCAAGAAACAGGGTTGCAAGCAGCATGCCCGGCAACACACCGGCAAGAAACAAACGCCCGATGGATTGCTCGGTCAGGATACCCCAGACAATCATCAGGACGGATGGCGGGATCAACATACCGAGACAACTCGATCCCGCGATTGCACCCAGCGCGAAACCGCGTCGATAGTTGAACGTCTTCATTTCCGGGTACGCGATGCGCGAGAACGCGGCGGCCGAGGCAATGGACACGCCGGTCACAAACGAGAACACGGTGTTGCCGAGAACGGTCGCCACGGCCAGGCGACCCGGCAGGCGGCGAATGCCGCGATTGATGCCGTTGTAAATGTCCGTAATGGCCCCCGACCGGCCGATGAATTCGCCCATCAGCATAAACAGGGGAATGACCGCGAACGTAAAATCCCGCAGCGCCTCGGCCGCCGTCGAAGCGATCATCGCTTCGGTGATTCTCTGGCTTCCGGTGACGAGGTAGATACCGAGTGCGCTCGCGACGCCAAGCGCCACGGCCACGTGCACGCCCAGCAACACGAGGACGAGGAGGCTACCGATCACCAGTGATGCGGTTCCGACGTCAAACACCAGATTTCACCTTCACCGGAACCGCCAGCGATCGGACAGATCGAAGGCCTCGATCAGCGCAAGAAGCAGATAGTTGATCGCTGCCAATCCGCTGCCGAAGATAATCATGAAACGCGCCGGCCAGACCGGAACACGCAATGCGCCCTCGCCATCAAACTCATCGTTTGCGAACGAGCGCAGCGCCGGGGTAATGCCGGCTTTCATCAGGAAGAGGAAAAACGCCGCGCCCAGCAGCAGCCCCATCACAAGTACCGCACGGCGGGCCCGTGGGCCGAATGCCGCCAACAAGAAATCGGCCTGCAGCATCGAACCCGACCGCACGGCGAACCCCAACTGTAGGAAAACGATCATCACAACGGAGTTCGCCACGATTTCCTTCGTGCCCTGAAGCGGCATGTTCAGCGCCCGACAAATGATGTCGGCAAGGATGAAGAAGCACAGGATGAAGGACCAGGCTGCCGCCAAGATCATCAGGAGTTTGGTGAGTTGGTCGCTCGCTCGGATCAGCAACATGGTCAACCCATCATTGAGACGACATCAGCCGATCGGAGCGCCGGCCGTATGCGGTGGGGAGTTGGCGCAGCGGCCCGGATCACATGCGGACCGCTGCGTCTCACGTTGCCTCGCGCGCTACTCGATCACACGACTTGCACGCTACTTGATCATACTATTTGATCGCGTAGCGAACCGGCCATGTGTAGCCACGCTTCTCTGCCTTATCGAGCACGAGGTTGAGAACCTTCGTGGCCGGCAGCCCGTCAGCTTCCAGTTTGGATGCGACTTCTTGTGGCCAGCCCGCGAGGCTTTCCGCCCATGCTTTGCGAACCGCCGGGTCGATCTCGGTGACCGTAATCAGTTTCCGCAGTTCTTTGACCAGGCGATCATACTCGTTCTTATTGACGATGCCCGTTTGCTCTTCATAGTCCGCGGCGACTTCGTGAAGGATTTTCTTCACGTCATCGGGCAGCTTGGCGTAGGTATCTTTATTGATGGTGAGGCCGTGCCAGGTCATCGAGCCAAAGCCAATGAGTGTGTAGTACGGGCCCGGCTCATAGAGCTTGAGATTGACCCACGCCGAAGGGAACATAATCCAACCTTCATAGACGTTGGTGTTCATTTCGGTATAGGCGGTCGCAAGCGACGACTGCACCGGCGAAACACCGGCATACTTCAGCCAGTTCAGATTGAGACCGGCGCCGGCAATCTTTTGATCTTTGAGGTCCGAAAGCTTTTTCCACGGGAACGACGTGCCGAGATTGTAGCCGCCGTCTGCAATACGCGAGAGCAGGATCTGATTGAACTTCTCCGTGAAGACGTTCGTCAGATACGGAACTTCTTTGTAAACGTCCTGGGCGATCTTGAGGGATTGCACCGGGTCCATGGTCCCGAACGGCATCATCACCTGGAACGCATGAAGCGGCAGGTTCGACGGCTCAAAACAGAAACAGAATCCACCGATATCGATGATCCCGTCCTGTACGCCCTCTAAAACCTCGGTCACCTTCACGATCGAACCGGAATAGCCCTCGACAAAGTTGATCTTATGCTTCGTCCGCGCTTCGACGCGGCTCTTAAACTCCTTTTGGAAGTAGTTGATCATGAGGCCGGCATAGACAACACCCGGCGGATGGCCGGAGCCAATGCGCAACGTAATCGTATCTGCACGTGCCGAAACCGTAGCGGCCGCGAGACAAAGCGCAAGCGCACCGCCTGCCAGTAATCTCTTCATGGTTTCCTCCACCACATTGTCGTTGTCTTCGCCTCAGACAACCGAGGCGATTGGAAGTCGTGCCCTCATTTGTGCGGGGCCGATCTTCTCATGCGTTATGCTGCAGACACGTCCGGTACTTTCAGTCTGACGCCATCCGGCACGGGCAAAGCATCGTTCGGTCCATCAAGAAATTCGACCGTTGTGAACAACAGCTCGGTATCACCAATGTTCTCGACGGAGTGCAGCATGTATTCGCCTTTGCCGTAGTCAAAGTGCTTTGTCTCCCCTGCATAATGTTCAACGTCTTTGATCTCTCCGCTGGAAAAGTAGCCGCGGGCTTTGCCGGCATTATGCGCCGTCCAAAAGTATGGGTTCACATGGCGGTGAAATGCGCAGCGATAGCCAGGCGGCAGACGCAAGTGCCAAACCCGCAAGCGATCGGTTTCAGATACCAACGTCGACCCGACCACCCCGCTGAATTCATTCGCGAGCATGTCTGCGTGACAGCCATCGGGCCAATCTTTAAAAGCTGCGGGATCGGTCGCAGTGGCAACGTGGTCTCGGCTCGTATTTGCCGGTTCAGCTGCAGGCATCAACTCCTCCCATTGTTCGCTGACACAGACCGCACCGTGACGGCTGCACATGTTGTCCCGCGTTGTGACTTCCCTACTCGGCGGCGGCTGCAGCCGTGTGGACCTCGCGCATCGAGACGACCACCTTGATTGCATCGTCAATCCGCTCGCGCGCGTAACGCAGAGCTGTCGGCAAATCTTCCATCGGGAATGTGTGCGTATGGATCTTGGTTGCGTCGAACCGCTTGTCGGCCATAAACGCCATGGCCCGATGCGTCGCCGACTTGCCCTCGCCGCGAATACCGAAGAGGTAGATGTTGTTGACGGCGAGATATCCCAGATCGAACGCGACCGGCTTTTTGGGAAAGGCTGCAAGGCAGACCTTGCCACCGCGGCTCGTCATGTGAACCGCCTGATTGACGGTGGTTTCGTTCCCGGCGCAGTCGACAACGTAATCCGCACCCTTGCCGCCGGTCAGCTCTTTGACCCGCGCGACAATGTCTTCGGAACGTGCGTCAAGCGCGACGTCCGCTCCCAACTCCATCCCGATCTTATTTCTGTTCTCCCGTGTGCCGACGAGGACAACGGGCGATGCGCCGAGCGACTTGGCAACGGCGACCGCCAATAGCCCGATCGGGCCGGGCCCAATCACAACGACGCTTTCGCCGGCAACCAGACCGCCAAGCTCCGTGAGCCCGTACATCGACGTGCCGGCAGTGACGACGAGCGTTGCCTCCTCGTCCGACATCGCATCGGGCACCTTGATCATCGTGTTGATGTTGTTGATGGCATATTGTGCAAAGCCTCCGTCCGTCGTGAAGCCGTTTGCGCGGTGGCCCTTGTTTTGGTCGCCGTAGTTTTTGCCGTAGTTGAGACAGGACGTGTACATCCCCATGCGGCAGCGTTTGCACTGGCCGCACCCGGCGTGGATCTCAACCGTAACGCGGTCGCCGACATCGAACTCGTCAACACCGGGCCCAAGTGCCGCAATGGTCCCCATGTACTCATGGCCGGGTGTGAAGTTCTTGTTGAACGGCGCGCCCCCCTTGATCAGCGCGGGCGTGCCGTATGTCATGATCTCAAGATCGGTCGCACAAATCGCAACGGCATCAATCCGAACCAGCGCTTCGGCACGGCCCGGAACCGGCACATCTTTGTCGACCAAGTGAAGCTCGTCCGGGTTGCCCAGAACCCATGCCTTCATGCGTGATGGCACTTTGATGTCAACACCCGCGGCCATACACGCACCCCCCATCTGCTCGCGAGCTCCAACCGCCCGACGTTCACTATCACGGGCGCTTTCGCGGCGCGCTTGCGTACTCGATTGGTTGACATAAACCAAAAATTGGTTGACCAATCTAGCTTCTTGATCTTGAGACTTTCACGAGAAAATCAATCATGTAAAGCCAAGAATGGACTTTGGCGCCCTTTTCGTGATGAGATTCGGGATGGTTCAGCGGCGTCTTAGGCAAAACAGAACATTGGTCAACCAATTTGGTCATTGAGCTCCAACGGCAGAAGCAGCCGACGTTACAAAGACTTCGCGCCTGGCTGTCAGACGCGCGGATTCGATCCGGTGGTCGCCTCCCGCCCGAGCGCCAATTGTCGGAGGTGCTCGGCATCTCGCGCGCGGAACTGCGCAAGGCGCTGACCGTTTTGGAGGCCGAAGGCGTCGTACAACGCCACATCGGACGCGGTACGTTTTTGGTGGCCGCGTCTGGCAAAACGGGAATCCGCCTGTCGGACGTCATGGCTCTTGCCGAGCGGACCAGCCCGCATGAAGCGATGATCGCGCGCATGGTGCTCGAACCCGAACTCACCGGCATGGCCGCCGTCCACGCAACGCCGTTGCAGCTGGCCGAATTGCGCGCACTGACTTTGGAGACACGCACGGCACCCAGCTGGCCCATCTACGAACAGTTGGATGCAGCGTTTCACGCCGCCATCGCCGAGGCGGCCTGTAACTCGCTCTTGGCCGAGCTGCATGGTGTCGTTAACCAGGTTCGGGTTTCCGTTGTCTGGTCACGCCTCGACGTTCCGGACGGCGGGCCGCCACCCGACTATCACTCGTTTGCCGAACACGATGCAATCGTCGACGCACTCGAACGCCGCGACCGCAACGGTGCCGTCGAGGCCATGCGCGCGCATCTGAAATCGATTCGCGCAACATTCCTGCCAGAGACATAGACATGCCGATCGACAGGTTGGCGCCCACCTTCAGCTCAAGTGGAGAGAGATGAGACCATGATTGATTTGTACACTTGGACCACGCCAAACGGGCGGAAGGTCTCGATGCTTCTCGAGGAACTTGGCGTCGACTACACCACCCATGCGATCGACATCACCAACGGCGAACAACACGCGCCCGAATTTCTGAAGATCGGCCCCAACAATCGCATACCCGTCATTGTCGACCACGACACGGGCGTGGCGATGATGGAGACGGGCGCCATCATGCTTTATCTCGCGGAGAAGTATGGAAAATTCCTGCCACAGGGTGACGCACGCTGGCCGGCCATCGAATGGTTGATGTGGCAAATGGGCGGCCTCGGGCCGATGCTCGGCCAAGTCCATCATTTCGTGAAATACAACAAGGGCAAGTCAGCGTATGCGGAGGAGCGTTACGCGAAGGAGGGCCATCGCCTGTATGGCGTTCTGAACAAGCGGCTCGACGGGCGCGACTTCATCGCCGGCGACGGGCGTGGCGAATACTCGATCACCGATATGGCATGCTGGCCCTGGGTGTCGCGCTTCGAGTGGCAAGAGGTCAATCTGAACGACTATCCGAACGTGAAGGACTGGTACGTTCGTATTGCCGAACGCCCGGCAACCCATCGCGGGTATCATGTACCGAAGTTCGTGAACGACGTGCCGATGCCGTAGATCATTTCCGCTTGCCGTGGACTCACTCGGACAAGCCTGCGTCTCGCCCATTTCGTGAGTCGCGAAGCGCGAGACGTGACGTCTCCTTTGGTCAGAGTACTAGCTCAGACGCACCGCAGACAGCCAAGTTGCGAGCGGTGCGTCCAACGCTGCAATGCCAATGGCGACCCACAAAAGAAACGGCAAAATCGCGAATGTCAGCACGGTCGACGCAACAATAAGCCCGGCGACCTTTTCCGGGTCACGCCCATAGCGCTCGGTGAACACGTACGTAACGATTGCCGATGGCATCGCCGCCATCAAGAAGAGGCTTCCTGCGACAACGCCTGTTGCCTCCAATAGAATAACGACCGACGTTCCCGCGATTACGCCGATCACGAGGCGCGCGACGGCAAGCACCAGCGACGTTCTGAAGTCGCGCACTTCCAGGCGCGCAATGGCAGCGCCCAGCAGGATAACCATCACCGGAATCATCATGCCGCCCAGCAGCTTCGTCGTTTGACTGACAATGGTCGGCGGCGTGAGGCCGCTGAGCTTGAAGAACAAGACAGCTGCAACGGCCCAAACCAGCGGCTCTCTCACGATCCGCCCGAACGAAAACGATCCGGCGGTGATTATTGGCATGACCGTGTATTGCAGGATCGCGATTACGAAAAAGAATGCAACGCCAACGGCCAGACCGGTCTCGCCGAATGCCAGCAACACGATCGGAAGGCCGATGTTGCCGGAGTTTGGCATGCTCAGGCTGGGCAAAAAGCTGCGGATGTCGAGGCCAGCGGCCAACAAAAATCCGGCAGCCAGCGTACTCGCAATCAGACTTGCGCCGAATGCGCCCACCGACATCTGCAAGAGCATAGTCTCCGGAAGGTCGGTCGACGTCAGAGACGAAAACACAAGAGCCGGCGTGCCCACCATCATGACCAGCGCACTCAAGCTCTTCGTGTCGAGATTTGGACCGGCTGTCTCAATCCAATACCCAATGCCGGCAATGAGCAGGACAGGCGCGACAACGCCGATGAGGTCGGCAAGCAAATTGAGATCCTTTGTATTGCGATGGAACGCGGAGCGGGAACGGGAGGCGGCACTGTTCTGGACGGAGCGGATCGCACACGCCCAAAGTCCGTCAAGACCAATCTCTGAACCCCAACTTCAGAAATGCCAATACGAGGTATCAGCAAAGCTTAGTTAGACGGCGCAACGTTATCCGATAATCCTTTAGCGAAAGGCAGAAAAACATCGATTGAGGAGGAACGCATGGCGCATGTCCCGCCGCTTAATTTGGACGCGAGCAAAGACGCGGCCGACGAAATTAAGTGGCTCGCGGCGCAAACCGGCTTCGTGGCCAATTCGATGTTGACGCTATCGCACCGGCCGGAGATCGCCAAAGCCGTTCTTAATCTCATCCGCGCCGTCGTCCGCAATCCCAATGGCACGGTTGAGCCTGCGCTGCTGTGGATGGTTGCGCACGTCACCAGCCTGTCCAACGGCTGTCGCTATTGCTCGGCGCACACCTTCAAGAA
Organism: Pseudomonadota bacterium; assembly: GCA_039039985.1. Classification (GTDB taxonomy): domain Bacteria; phylum Pseudomonadota; class Alphaproteobacteria; order Rhizobiales; family Hyphomicrobiaceae; genus JBCBWG01. The sequence goes on from JBCCOV010000047.1 coordinate 10,387, forward strand.
CGGTGCAGACAACGGTGTCCCTCAGGACAAGCTGGAAGCGCTATGGGCGTTCGAGCACAGCCCGCTGTTCAACGACGCCGAACGTGCCGCGCTGCGCATCGCGCTCTCCGGCGGACAGTGTCCGTCGTCGGCCGACCCAGCTGACATGGACATCCTGCGGGCGCATTTCTCCGCCGCGCAGATTGTTGAGATCTGCTCCGTGATCGCGCTGTTCGGCTTTAACAACCGCTGGAATGCCCTGATGGAAACCGAACTCGAAGAGCGCGTCACGACGTTCTTGGACAACAGCAACTATCGCGGACCCAACGCGCGATCTTAAGGCCGCAACCGCCCGCAACGAGGCGAAGGCTAGGTATTGGAGGAGGAGGAAACACGTGACCCAGAACAATAACGGCACGAACCGTAGAACATTCCTGGCTGGTACCGGCGCGGTCGCCGGCATGGCAGGTCTGCAGATTACGATGCCGGGAACCGCATACGGTGCCGGCTTTCCGGAGCGGCCGATTACACTTGTGGTGATGTATTCACCGGGCGGCGGCACGGACACGATCATGCGCAAGATCGCGCAGGAGATGGCGGCCGCAAAAGGCTGGCGCATCAACGTCATCAACAAGCCCGGCGCCGTCGGCGGCATCGCGACGCAATTCGTCGGCGCCCAGCGCTCGGACGGCTATACCGTGCTTGGCGGCGCCAACTACAATAGGTTCGTGCGTGTCATGGGCCATGCGTCCTTCACACCGTGGGAGGATTGGGTGCCCTTTAAAGCCGCGAACGCGCTGGCGTCGTGGTCGGTTCGCGCAGACAGCCCTTACAAGTCGCTGAGCGATGTCATCAAGGCCGCCAAGGCGAACCCGGGCAAGGTCAGTATCTCGACCTCTGGCACAGGCGGTGTTTGGCACGAACTCGCCCTGATCATCGCGAACATCGCCGGCATCGACTTGAAGTACGTCCCCTATAAAGGTGGGAAGCCCGCAACACTGGCCGGGCTTCAAGGTGAAACCGATATCGCGGGCGGCGGCCTCCACGAACACATCGACCTGATCCGCGCCGGCAAGCTGCGCAATTTGTGCCACACAAGCACGGACGACATTAAGCTTGAGGACGGCAAGGTCCTGTCTTCAATTGCGTCCATCGTCCCCGACGCTAAGAAAATCCTCCCGGTCGGCGCAACGTATAACTTCATGGTCAAGCGCGACATCCCGGCCGACGCCATGCAGGCCTTGGCGGATGGCTTTGTTGCGGCAGTGAATTCGCCAGGGTTCCAGGAACTCCTCAAGTCGAAGTTCTTCCAAGCCGACATCAAGATCGGTGAAGCGGCAGACCGCGAGGGCGCGTTGATGGAGACCGTCACGGTCGACATCTTTAACAAGTTCCAAGCGCAAATCGGGGCCAAGGTGAAGTCCGCAAAAGAGCTTGGCTTGCCGTCACCGGACGAGTTCGAGTCGTGGTGGCCGCCGAAAGGGTACAAGCCGCCGCCGATCAAGGCACGCTCCTAAGAGACCAACAGGCGGGCCGCCTCAGATCCATATCATACGTCTGGTTGGCGGCCCGCATTGTTATCGGTTCAACGCTTCACGCATAGTGGCTCTCAGGGGAACTGAGTGAGCGAAGACACGCAACAACGCGTAACATTCGAAGGCGAGGAAGCCGACGCCGGCTACGCCTCGCCAATGCTTGATCTGATCGCAACGGCGCTTCTGATTGCGCTTGCCGGCGCCGTCATGATCGCGAGTGTCGCGCTGCCCGTTCCAGACACCCTTCTAACGGCGCCCGGCTTGCTGCCGTTTCTTGTCTCGGCGTCCCTGTTGCTGATGGCCGTCGGCCTCGGTGTTTCGGCCGTTGCGCGGTGGCGGTCGGGAACGGCACTGCCGATGCTTGATGATCGCGACCTGGCGACCGACTTCAAGTCCCTCGCCTTGGCAATAGCCGTCGCGATCTACATTGCGTCGCTCCAGGTTCTCGCCTTTCGTTACGATGTGGTTCTGGGCGGATTTCGGCACACGATCTCTGCGTTTGAGCCGGTGACCATTATCGCATTGGCGGTCATCATCACGATGTTCTGGCGGGGCGCGATCTGGATCACGGCGCTTATTTGTGTGTGCTGGACCGCGCTTCTGAGCTTGGTCTTCCAGCACGTTTTTGCAATCCCGCTTCCAGGTTCGTTCTGATGGTTGATGCGTTCCTGTCCGCCCTGGCACCATCGCTGGTGGTTATGTCGCTCTGCGGCGTTTGTCTCGGGATCGTATGGGGCGCACTTCCGGGCCTGTCGACGACAATGGCGATGGGGTTGCTGATCGGCCTATCCGCCGGCATGCCGCAGGACATTGCGATCAGCTTTATGCTGGGGGTGTATACGGGAAGCGTTTTCGGCGGTGCGATTTCGGCGGTTCTGATCAACATTCCAGGTACGCCTGACGCCGTGCCGACGATGATCGAAGGTCACCAGCTTGCTCAACGCGGAGAAGGCGGACAAGCGCTTGGCATGTCCATTGCGGCGTCTTTCGTCGGCGGCATGGTCGGCATTGCTTTGTTGATCGCGTTGATCCCGCTGATCTTGACCTTTGCGCTGAACTTCAAGTCGTGGGAGATGTTCTGGCTTGCGATCATCGGCATCATGGTTGCCGGGTCTATGGCGGCCGGCTCGATGCCGCTCAAGGGATGGATTGCGGGCTGGATTGGGATGTTGATCGCCTTTGTCGGGCTGGACGCCATCCACGCCGTTCCCCGCTTCACGTTCGGATCATTCGCTCTTTACGACGGCATTTCCTATGTTGCGGTTCTAATCGGCTTGTTCGGCATGTCCGAAATCCTCCGCACGTTGCCGGCAAAGGACCTCCCGACAATCCCTTCGAAGGTCGGGCGCATCATCCCTCCGCTTGGAAAGCTCGCCCGCTTTCTCCCGTCCGCACTGCGCTCGGGAACCCTTGGGGCCTTTATCGGCGCGATCCCCGGCGCGGGCGCTAACGTGGCGTCGTTTCTGGCGTACGACATCGGGCGCCGCCGTGCCAAACCGGATGAAAAGGCGAAGTGGGGCAAGGGGAGTTACGAGGCGATTGTCTGCGCCGAAACTGCGAACAACGCCAACATAGGCGGATCGATGTTGCCGACCCTCGCGCTCGGAATTCCCGGCAATGCCGCCGCGGCTGCCCTACTCGCCGCACTCACGTTGAAGAACGTCGTTGTCGGCCCGACAATCGAAATCGATCATCCGGGACTGATCTACTTCATCTACGCCTCGCTGATCGTTGCCAATCTCATCATGTATGTCGCCGCGTTCGCGCTGATCGGCCCGTGCGTTAAGCTGTTCAGCCTTCCGCGCGGCATCCTTATGCCGCTGATCCTGCCCGTCTGCATCATTGGGGCCTATGCTGTGAAGCTGTCGATGGCCGATGTCTGGATCATGTTCGCTGCAGGCGTCTTCGGCTGGGTTCTATCCGTATTCCGTTTTCCGACGGCGCCGATCGTGCTCGGCGTGATCCTCGCACCGCTTGCCGACGAAAACCTGCGCCGCGCACTCCTGGTCTTTGAGGACAAATCGATCGGCTTCATCCTCTCGCAGTGGATCGGAACCGTTCTGATGGTGGCGGTGTTTGTGGTGATCATCGAAGGCGTCATGCGCGCCTTGAACGTTCTGAGAAAACGCGCGGAGCCGCTTTCAGATCCACCGCCTGCAACATCCAGTTAGGGAGCTGTTCGGTTGGCCACGAAGACAAAAGAAATCGGTCTTGCCGTTGTGGGTTGCGGCACAATCGGCCGTATTCGCGCCGAGCTTGCGCGCGCCTATCCCGGTGTCGGCTGGATCGGGTTATGCGATATCAAATCCGACATCGGCCAGAAACTCGCGGACGACGTCAACGCCGATTTCTTCACCACAGACTTTCGCGAACTCCTGCGTCGACCGGAAGTGACCGCAACCATCATCGCAACGGATGAGAACTTCCATTTCGACCCGGCCATGTTCGCGATTGAGCAAGGTCACGCGCTGTTCATCGAAAAGCCGCTGGCGACGGATGCGCGCCGGTCCGCTGAGATTCTTGCCGCGATTGAACAAGCCGGTGTCGATGCGGTCATTGGCTATACGCAGAGATTTCGGCGTCGCTTCCTCACGATCAAGGAGCGCCTGATTACCGGACAGATCGGCGACGTCCACTCGGTGGTCACGCGTGCCTTCATGAACCGGATGGTGCCGATCGCGACAGTGCAGCGGACGCAAGAGCGTGCGACGCTCACGCCCATGGTCGTCTCCGGCACCCACAGCCTGGACATGTCGCTCTGGCTGATGGAGGGCAAAACACCAACGAGTGTCTATGCCCGTTCGACCGACAAAGTCCTGGGCCCTTGGGGTACGAAGGATTCGACCTTCGGCATTTTCACCATGGACGACGGTGCGATCTTTTCCATGAACATATCGTGGGCCTTGCCCGAGGTCTGGCCAGGGGCCGTCTATGGCATCGAAATCGGTATCGTCGGGACCGAAGGCGTGATCGATATCGAGGACACGCACCGGGATCTCGTGATGGCGACCAACTTCGCGCAGGGCGCCGGCTATGCACCTGAAGGCTACAAGGCGCCCGCGCGCCATGTCGAGTTTTTGACGAGCTATCCGCCAGGCGACCTGCACGGAGGACAGCTTTGGGGCCCCATGCGCGAAGAAACCAACGCGTGGTATCAGCGCCTTTATGCCGGGCTGCAAACGCCGCACGCTTCGGCGCAGGACGGCCATCGCAACCTGCTGTTGACCATGGCCATGGACGTTTCAGCGAAGCGTGGTGAGCCAGTGCCGTTACCGCCCGACCCGGACGAACTGATGAGCGAACTCATGTAACGACCGAACTCATGTAGCGTGGATGCGTGTCAATGGTTATGACAATTCGATTTGGCGGCTATCAGGGCGACCAATCAGTCCACACGCGCGGCGGGCGGGCACTTGGAGAGGCCCTGGCACGGCTCAGCAGCGGTGACATCGCACTCGACTTCGACGAGAACATTGTCACACGCGGGCAGAAGGCGGCTGAGCTTCTGTCCATGACGGAACATGGTGCAATTGACGGCTGCTACTTTTCGTCCAGCTATCTCGCCAATCGCGTGCCGGAGCTTGGCGTGTTCGATCAGCACTTCATGGTGCCGGACCGTCGACGCGCCTATCGTCTCTTGGATGGCGCGCTCGGCGACCGGTTGAAAGCTCAGGTTCAGGCAACGACCGGCTATAAGGTGCTTGGATATTGGGATAACGGTTTACGTCACATCTCGAGCCGCACGCCGATTCGAACGCCGTCGGACTGCCAAGGGCTCAAGCTGCGCACTCTGGCCAACGAAGATCATCAGCGCGTGTTCCGTGCGCTCGGGTTCGATCCTAAAGCGATTGACGTCCGCGATCTGCCAAAAGCTGTCGCAACCGGAGCCGTGGACGCGCAGGAAAATCCGCTCACCAACATCTACAATTTCCAACTCCATAAGACCCATCGCCATGTCACGTTGAGCCGGCATCTGCTCGGCGTTGCGCTGGTGTTGTTCCGGAAAGCGACGGTTGAGTCGTGGCCTGATCGCATCCGCACTTTGGTCGAGGCTGCCGTCGCCGAAGCGACGCGCGCGCAACGCCGGTTCGCCGAAGACGATGACGCTGTCTGCAGGGCCGCACTTGCCTGCGACGGTGTCGAGATTGTCGACTTGAGTGAAACGGAACGGGCGCGTTTTGCAGATGCATGCCGCGGCGAAGTGCAGACGACGCGCGCGCGGTTCGATCCGGAATTGATCGACCTCTTTGATCGCGAATTGGCTGCGGAGTGAAGCTTATGCGGGTTCTGCATTCCGCTACCCGGATTTCGCATTTTAGGTGCATTTGGGCAGCGGGCATGATGATGGCCACGGGAGGAGCCATAAAAAATGGACGCGTTAAACAGGCGCCTGGACCCTGAGGTTGTGGTGGCAGGAACACTCCTTATTCTCTCCTGCCTTTCGATCCTCTTCATGTCTCATCTAGTCGCGGCGCCGAAAGTTCTATTTGGGCGGTCGCTTACCGCAATTGCGCCGAGCCTGTTTCCCTATCTGATATTGACCAGCCTGGCGGTTCTTAACGCGGTTTTTCTACTGCAGTGTAGTCTTCGTCCCGAAAAGATCTGGCTTGAGGGTTCCGGTGAGAGTAACGGCTGGAAACGAGGAGCCCTGCTTTTTGGTGTGATGCTGTTTTACGCGCTGACAATGACCGTTTTCGGTTTCTTCATCTCCAGCGCGCTCAGCCTCGCCATGATGTCCATGTTGGTTGGCAATCGCAGTCCAGTTGGCATCGTCCTCACCGCCGTCGTACCGCCCATCCTGCTCTATCTCGTGGCGACTCGCGTTCTTGCCGTCTCGCTGCCGGAACTGTCGGAGATCGAGTTCTTCATTGCCGGCGTGCTCGGTGAAACCGGTCAAGTCAAAGGCGCGTCCCCATGATCGAACAGTTCATGCAGGGCCTCGCCATGGCCATGCGACCCGATACCGTCCTTTGGATGTGCGCCGGACTGTTCGGCGGCATGCTGGTTGGCGCACTTCCCGGTTTCACCACCTTGATGGCGATGGCCATTCTACTTCCGATCTCATTCTTTCTTGATCCGTTGGTTGGCATCCCGTTTTTGCTTGGTGTTTACAAGGGCGGAATCTTCGGTGGCAGTATTCCCGCCATTTTGGTTTCCATGCCGGGAACCGGCGCCGCTGTTGCAACAACCATCGACGGCTATCAGTTGACGAAAAAGGGCCAATCCCGCAAAGCGCTGGATATCGCGCTTGTCTCTTCCGTCTTCGGCGACACGTTCTCCGACATTGCAACGATTTTGATGATCTTTCCCATTGCTCTGCTGGTGATGCAGTTCGGCCCGCCGGAGATTTTTGCCGTCTTGCTTTTGTCGCTGGTGATCATTGCCGTTACGAGCGGCGGAAACCCGATCAAGAGCTTGATTATGATCTTGTTCGGGATTTGGCTGTCTTTTATCGGAACGGACCCCCTCGGCGGTGTTGAGCGGTTTACGTTTGGCCTGTTCGACCTGAAGTCCGGCATTCCACTGCTTCCAATGCTTATCGGGGTCTTCGCCATACCGGAGATTGCCAGCGTCGTGATGCGATCCAATCAGGGCCAGGCGCTGGCTGCCGTGGTCGGCGAGCGGCTGAGTTGGAGCGAGCTCAAGCGGTGTTTCCGGACCATGTGTCGGTCAAGCGTCATCGGTGCGTCGATTGGGATCGTGCCCGGCCTCGGACAGGTCGTCGCGGCTATGATGGGGTATTCGGCTGCAAAGAATGCGAGCAAGACGCCCGAGAATTTCGGTAAGGGCGAGATTGAAGGGGTCGCCGCCGCGGAGTCGGCAAATAATGCCGTCAATGGCCCAACGCTGGTGCCGCTTCTGACGCTCGGCATACCAGGCGACAACGTGACCGCGATCTTGCTGGGCGCCTTTGTCGCTCAAGGTCTGCGCCCGGGACCGCAGTTGTTCGAAGAGCATGGCGCGACCGTCTTCGGCATTCTGATCGCCATGGTCATCGCCAATCTGCTGTTTCTTGTGATCGGCTATCTCTCGGTTCCGTTTTTCTCGCGCCTGGTCACCGTCAAGAATGCAATCCTGGTTCCAGTTGTCATCATGTTCGCGTTCGCCGGCGCTTACGTGTTCCGCTCGGACTCGTTCGATCTGCTTATGCTGGTTGCCTTTGGCGCGATCGGATTGATCGCCCGCGCAGCGCGCTTCAACCTCATGCCCATGGTCATGGGTTTCATCCTCGGGCCGCCGATGGAGTACGCCTTCGGGCAGACGATGGCCATGGCTCAGAACGCACCGCTTCAGTTCTTGTTTACGGAACGGATCGGCATGGTCGGCGTGCTCGCGATCACCCCTGTGATCGGGATCCTGCTCTGGCGGCGCATGCGGAGCGTTTCCATGTCGTGAACCTGAGCGCAGCCTTCCGGGCGCATGACCATTCACATTCAGTCCGCCGCGAGAAGCGGACCATGACGGCAAGCAAAGAAGGAGGAGGACATGCTGAAAAGACTTTTGAGCACGTTGGCAGTTGCCGCGAGCACAGCGCTGCTGGGGATCGCAGGACCGGCACTTGCGGATTACCCAGAAAAGCCCATCACGATGGTTATTCCGCTTGGCGCCGGCGGCTCACATGACCTGAACGCTCGGGTGATCACCTCGACGATTCCGCAGTTCATCAATCAGGCCATGATCGTCCGTCTGACCCCGGGCGCCGGCGGGCAGAAGGGCACGCAAGAGGTCTCGAAATCCCCATCAGACGGTTACACGCTGCTTTTCACGCATAACTACATCGACATGCTGCAGCAGCATGTCGAGAAGCTACCCTACGACCCGATGAAAGACTTCGTGCCGATCGCACGGATCAATTACGCACCCATTGCGGTCATCGTCCGTGCCGACAGCCCTTATAAGACGTTTGAGGAAGTCGTGGCTGCGGCTAAGAAGAAGCCGGGCTCTGTCCGCATGGCTCACTCGGGCAACTGGGGGGCACTGTTTGTTCCCGCAGCGCAGATCATGAAGGCACGGGATGCCTACTTCAACATGGTCCCGTACCAAGGCGGCGGGCCGGCATTGCAAGCTCTGCTTTCCGGCGATGCGGACATCTCGATGGGATTCCCATCAGCGATTGGCTCGCTCGTGGCAGCCGGCAAAATCCGCGTTCTGGCAACGGCCGGTGCGAAGCGCATCTACCCGGATGTGCCAACGCTGGCGGAAGTCGGTGTGGAAGGCGACATCGGGTTCATGCACCGGATCGTCATGGCTCCGGCTGGCACACCAAAGGACGTTGTTGCGAAACTTGAGGCGGCATTTTCGGCGCTGCTCAAGGACAAGACATACAATCGCATGATGAAGCGTCTCGGTGAAAACACCGACTATATGTCCGGTAGTGATTACCAGAAGCTGCGCGAGAAGCAGCTGGGCGCCTACAAAGACCTCGTCGCAAAAATCACGAAGTAGGTCATGGCCGTGGCTGGCAAATGCGCCAGCCACACCAACATGCGCAAAGCGGCCATGTTGGCCGCTCGGTCCAGCCATTCGCAGATCAGAGCACAATCGTACCAGAGTGCGTTTCACCCGGAGGACTGAGAGACATGAAGATCAAGGAGAAACCGATCTGGACGTTCCGGGTTCACGGCCGCCAGGAGACCAAGACGAAGAGCGTCGTCACCGCACGCAACGTCGAGATGATCATCGACGAACCGATTGAGCGCGGCGGTACAAATCTCGGCCCCATGCCGGTTGAGACGATGATCGCAGGCCTTGTCGGTTGCACGCACGTGATTTCAAACAAACTCGCAACGGCCAGTGGTGTCACGATTACCGCAATGGACATTGATGTTGTCACCACCATGGACAGCAGCGGCACCCGCCTCGTCCAACCGGTCGACATTCCGTTTCCCGATGTGACCTTGACCATCACCGCGGAGATGGACGGGGCGGATGCCGGCATCGCCGCGGTCGTGTCCAAACTCCACCATCACTGCGCGGTTTCAAAAATGCTGCAGATGTCGGGAAGCTGCGTATCCGAAACCTGGATCATCAACGGCAAAACTTGGAACGCGGAAACCGCATAACCGCGGTTACAAACACCTGAGCATTATCCGAGATGGACCGTTTCGCGATTTTCGACTGATTTCGCGATGGCTTCCAGCACCTCGATATTGTGGATCATTTCCTGGTAGGTAAAACGATATTCTGCTTTGCCGAGACAAGCGGCTCTGAAGGAATCCAGATTCTTAACAACCGTATCGGTCCACTCATACTTGCGTTCTATGGTCGGTTGACCGGTCACGGACTCGATATAGCGGGCTTTGCCACCGGGTGTGTCGGGGTGTGTGTCGTTGCGGACCTCAACCCATTTCTCGGTTCCAAAGACGTGCATGCGAATGAAGTGCGGGGTGTACAAGATTGCGCTCAGGCTAGCCGTCATACCCGCGCGGAAGCCCAGCTGGACGGTTACCAGGTCGCCCGTTTCCCAGTCCAATGCGCGCGTCGCCGTCATCGCTTGTACAGTCGCGACGGGGCCGAAAAACGAGATCAGCAGATCGGTCAAATGGATGCCCATTGCAGTCATGCCGGCAGCCGGCGACACGGCCTTGGACGTACGCCAATCCCCGGCCGGAACGTTGATCAGCTTGTCATGACTGAACGCGGCTTCTGCATGCATAATCGTGCCGAGTTCATTGGCCTTTAGCGCCGTTCTTAGCGCTTCCAATGCCGGCTCAAAGCGCCGCTCGTGGCCGATGCCGAGCGTAACACCGGCACGCCGGCAGGCGTCAACGGACCGGGTCGCGCTCGCTCCGGTCAGTCCAAGCGGCTTTTCGCAAAACACATGCTTGCCGGCTTCGGCACACTGAAGCACCTGCTGCTCGTGAAGTGGATTCGGCGTGGTGAGAACAACGGCGTCGATTGGCGCAAGGCCCAAAACCTCATAAAGACTGACGAATGGCGCCAACCCTGCGTCGCGGATCTCGTGGTGGATATCTCTGTTCGGCTCAACAACGCCGAACACGGAAAAATCGTCGCTGTACTTCAGCCGGTTGACGATATGGCGCCCCCACCACCCGAAACCGGCAACTGCAATGCAAAATGAACCATTCTGCATATTCACTCCCTAACTCCTTGGAACGCGCCTTGTTTGTCTTGTCTGTGCGTTTTCCCCTTTTGTTATTAGACCTTGCTGGCGCAACAGAAACTCATTATCGATGATATGAGCTAGCAGAAAAAATGATGGCTCGGGATGAAGCTTCAGCAGTTACGTTTCTATGTAGCGGTTTACGAGGAAGGCTCATTTTCGGCCGCGGCCACGCGCGTCCATGCGACGCAATCCGGCGTCTCGATGCAGGTGCGCGATCTGGAGAGCCGGTATGGCGTTCAGCTTCTTGTGCGCACGTCCATGGGCGTCACGCCGACCGCGGCTGGCCAGCTGTTCTATGAGAAAGCGGTCAACGTGCTGCGCTCGGCAGCTGATGCGGAAGAGACGCTGAAGCGTGTCTCGGGCACGCTGATCGGCGAGGTCAAGGTCGGCCTGATCCCGTCTCTGACCCGAAGCGTGCTCAGCCCGTCCATGCTGCGTTTCGCCGAAAGATGCCCAATGGTGCGCCTATCAATCGTTGAGGCGTATTCGTTCCAGCTTACCGACGCTGTCGGACGCGACGAACTGGATTTCGCCGTCGTCCCGGCATTCGAAGACCATCCTAATATTCGCGCGCAGCCAATGGGATCGGATCGCGAGTATCTTGTCGGCGCGAAAGGTGACGACCACCTCAAGCCTGTCCGTCTGCAAGATCACGCGCCGCTCCGCTACGTTCTGCCGAGTGCTGCCAACGCACGACGGCGCAAGATCGACAGTTACTTCGCTGACCATCACATCGCGTTTGAGACCATCATGGACCTGGATGCAATGTTTGGAACGATTGATCTCGTCGCTCGGTCGGGCTGGCATACGATCTTGCCCGGAATCATGTGCGCGGCGGATCTGGATGGTCAGCGTCGCCGGCTTCAGGCAATCATCGATCCCGGTCTTCAAGTCGGCTACAGCCGCATTGAACCGGCGGCGCGGCCACTCAGTGACGCCGCCAACGCGTTCTATGAGATCCTCAAAGAGGAACTGGCCAACACGCTTGCCACGGTGAACGACGCAAGCGCATGCGGACGCTGAATACCCATACGCAGAATTCGAATTTTCCTGCGCGCCAAGCTTTGGCTTGAATGTCGGTCTTTGGGATGGCGGCCTCACCGCGGTCAAAGGGATCGAGCGATGGAACAGATTGAGCTTGGCGTCATCGGAGCAGGATGGTGTGGTGGCATTCGCATCGAGGCTGCCGATCGCAATCCGCAAGTGGCGGCCATTCACGTGGCTGAAACCCGCGCTCAGCGCCTCGACGAACTTAAATCTCGCTATCCGCTCGCGACCGCCACCGACACCTATCAAGAGATTATCGAAAACGGAGATATATCGTCGATCGTCATCTCGGCTACGCCAGAGGACACGCACTATCCGATGGCCAAGGCCGCGCTCCTGGCCGGCAAGCACGTGTTCTTGGAAAAGCCGATTGCGATTACCCTGGCTGAGGCCGACGAGCTTGTTGCACTATCGAAAGAGAAGGGCCTGAAGTTCACGATCGGTTACTCGCAACGTTTCAATTTCAAGTATGCCTATATCCGCGAGAGCCTGTTGAACGGCACGCTCGGGGAGCCGGTTTCCGCACTTGTCAGCCGTCACATCACGCGAAGCCTGGGCACCAAAATTTCAGGCCGCACGAAGCTGTCTCCTGCGGCCATGGAAGCCACCCACGATCTCGACTTTATCCTCTGGTGCTTGGAGCCGGCGAAGCCCGTCAAAGTCTATGCCCAGAACGTCTATCGCTACATGAAGGGAAAAGGCGTCGACGCGCCCGATTGTACTTGGATTATCGTGACAATGGATAACGGGATCGCCTTCACGATCGGCGCGGGTTGGATCCTGCCGCTTGGCTACCCGAACTACTCCACGACGACGTTGGAGATGGTTGGGACCAAGGGCGCACTGATGGTCGACGACAGCCACAAGGATGTGGTGCTCAACACCGAGGATCGGGGCATTCAATTCCCGATGTCCTCTATGCCAGGTGAGTTTGTGGGCCACGCCTATGCCGGGCCAATGGCACCGGAGACCGATCACTTCATTGATGCCTGCGCGCGCGACAAGCCTGTGCTCGTGACGCCGGATCAGGCTCGTCAGGTGATGGAAGTTTATATCGCGGCGGACCTTTCGGCCGAGCGTGGCGAGCCCATTCACTTGCCGCTGAATGATCCGTCGTTAAGCTCCATTATGCCCTGATCTCGGCCGCTGGGTTGCAATGCAGGCCGAGCGGCAGTCGCTCTCTCAGGCTCGCAATCAGGCGTTCTGTGAGCGGGCGTGTCGGGCTGCCGCGTCGCTGAATGATCCCGTACGACAGCGTGATAGGATCTGCGAGCGGGCGCGCGACGAGCTTGTCGGCGAACATGTCGGCGACGACGCGATGGACAATGCCAACACCGGCCCGCGCTGCGACGAGATTGGCGACAAGAATTGTGGAATCCGCTTCACACGCCGAACCCAATTGAATCCCGGCAGCACTTAAGGCTTCTTCGAGGCGATAGCGCAGGATCGTGTGCGTTCCGATACTGATTAGCCGTTCCCCCTCGAGATCGGAAAGCGCGATCTTTTCCTGATCCACCAGCCGATGACCTTTCGGCACAATGCAGACGGCCTCTTCTTGGCACAGCTGCTCGACGCGCAAGCTGTCATCCAACAACGGTAGTGTGACCAGGCCAATGTCGCATTTGCCATTAATGACAAGCGCCTGCACGTCTGGCCGTGGCTTGAGCTCGATCTTGACGTGGACATTTGGGACGTCGTCCAAAAAGTGACGCAAGACGTGCGGCATCATGCAGGTCCCAATCGCCGGCATCGCAGCAACCCGGAGCACACGCGTGCTCTGTTGGCGAATGTTCCGCGACATCTGCTCGATGCGCTCAACCTCGCCCATGATCCGTTCGGCAATCTCGGACAGGTCGAGCCCTTCCGGCGTCAGCGTCAGTCCGCTGCCCTGGCGGTCGAACAGCTGATAGCCGATCTGCTCTTCGAGCTGCAGGATGAGCCGACTAATCGTCGACTGTGTGACGTTCAGTCTTGACGCTGCGAGCGTCGTCGAGCCGGTATCTCGCACGGCGCAAAACGCCTCGAGTTGCCGAAAATTCATGGTCGAACCGTCTTCCTCCCGATTGCCATGGATTGGCTTTCGGACCTCTGTTGCCACGAGGCGCACAGTCTGTCTCATTTACAGCCAGACGGCCAGATTAGGCGCGGGATAGGTGTAACGCGTGGCCGCATGTCGCGACCACCCGCTCCCAATCGCACTGAGACGTCACTGTCTTTCCGGTCGATAAACAATATCAAATGCGACCGTAATCGCGCCGACCGGTTGTCCGTTCACGACGAAGCGCTTGCTGATTTGTTGCGCACGCTTTCCAGTCGATTTGTCCAACGTCCAGATATCCGCAAAAAAGTGATCGGTGCCCGCTGCAAACGTTCTCTTCCATTTGTCCTCGTCGCCTTGCCAGTAGTCCGACGTCGTACTGCTCACGGCGATATTACACCCCCGTTTCCCCATGACTATTATCTCGATGACACGGCCATCGCTCGCACCAACAAGAGCGCGGAGGAATTTTGAGAGCTTGTTCTTCTCGACGGACTTAATCAGGTCTTTGTTTCCAGCGCGCCACTGCTTATCACGATTCAAGATATCAGCTTCCGACCACGACGCCGTTTTGCGATTATGAGATGTCACCAACTTAAGAAGATCCGGACGACCCGAAATCTCCATGATCAGCTCATCGATGAGAGCAAAATACGTATTCACACCTCTTAGCGGCTGGGACGATACCACTGTGGCCGTAATAAGCGATGCACTGGTGCAGCATAACAGGAATGAGACGACGCTTACGCATACCTTGTTCGAAAGAACCGTTCGCCTGAGATAACCACGGACGTTATCCATATGTCCCCCTGATAGTGAAACTAAGCACCGAGGGATCTATGCAGCGTCAAATGACCTGACCGAGCCTCTTGCCTAAGAGGGTCGGCACCCGCCAACTATCGTATCTGCCGGCTTATGCACTACCGCGATGCGACCTCATCAAACATCAAGCGCCGGACCAGTTGACGTGCCTTTTCGCGATACCTCGCGACTTTTGACAGCGGCAGCTTGTCGGCAATCAGCTTGCCCCAACTTTCGACTAAATCTGAGGACGGAACGCCATCGTGCAGAGGATACTCATAGTTGATCGCTGCCGAGATTTTTTGTCCCAGCGGTGATGTGAAGTACGCGATAAAGCTAGTAGCTGCCTCCACATTTTTTGAAGTTTTGAGGCGCGCTATACCCGATACGCTGACATGGCTCCCACGCCCCTCCGCATTCGGGAATACGATCCGTATAGACCTGGCCCAAGCGCGTTGATTTGAACTCGCCATGTTCGTCGTCGTTTCACCCATGTCATAGGTATTGACGATTGCAACGTCGCATTGGCCGTCGTAAACGCCTTTCATCTGTGCGCGATCATCACCTTCAGGTCGCCGCGCCAGATTTGCGCGTAAGCCCGACAACCACGCTTCGGTCTTTTCCACCCCATTGTGGGCGATAAGGGACGCGATCAGTGAAACATTGTAGCTGTGCCCTCCCGGTCGCATGCAGATCTTGCGTTTCCACTCCGGGCGGCTGAGATCTTCATATCGAAGTTTGGTTTGCTGAACACGAGTCTTCGATACAAACAACGCCCGTGCGCGACGCGTCACGCCGATCCAATGGCCGTCACTATCGCGGTATTGTGATGGCACATTCTTGGCAATCTCAGGTGAGTTGACCGCCGCCGTGAGACCACGGGCTTTCGCATCAACCAACAAGCCGTAGTCGCTTGCGAGAACGACGTCTCCGACGTTTGCAGCTCCATCCTTTGCCAGTCGGTCGAGCAGCCCATTCTTGATATAGACAACGCGAATTTGAATGCCGGTTTGTACCGAGTAGGCGCGCAAAATGGGCCCAATTCTCTCGGGACTGCGGTTCGAATAGATCGTCAATGTCTGAGCAGCGGCGGCTGCACAGGCCAGGCCAGCCAAACATGCGCAACACAGAAGGCTGAGCGCCGTCGTCCGGGACCAGTCATTCATTCCTGCACCTGCGGTATTTCAATCCGTGAAGATTAGGAAGGCGGCACAAATTTAGGCATTACGCACCTCGCCAATCAGCGTACGTGATTTCGGATGATTTGCTGGAGAATTCTCATTTTTATCAAACCATTACCCCCAGAAATCCACGCGACATCATAC
>JBCCOV010000048.1:0-26226 GCA_039039985.1 Pseudomonadota bacterium
CAGCGACTCCCCCCACCACTTTTCCTCAACCGGCGGGTTGGTCTGCTCAGGTTCTGGTGTACTCATGGCTTGGCCTCCTGACTTTGCTGGTGAAGTTTGGGATTGGCGGCGTGCCGCGAGCGCGGCGGTGCGCGTGGCATTGACGCGGTTCAGCCATCCGCGGCCGAACCGCCAAAAATGGTGCAGCTCGCGATAGCGGTCTGCGCGCAACTCGGCATAGCGCGCGATCAGTTCTGCAGGGTCAGCCGCACGCGCGGCGCCGAGCGTGATCGGGCCAATTTCACCGTCTACCGCGACGTTCAGGGCCGTTTGCAGAATGCGAGCTGCGCCGGTCAGGCCGTGGTTCACTGAGGCATCGAAATGCATCAGATGAACACCGCGCGGCATGTCAGCGGCGCGCGAAGGGCGCCAGTAGCGCGTGCGGTAGATCTTGGCGACCGTGTCGTCCGTGATGGCTTTGAGATCGGCAATCAAGGCCGCACGATTGCCGTCGCGCACCTCTGTCCCGCGATGGCGCGCATAGGTCGCTAGCGTGATGCCTTTGTTTGTCGGCCCGCCGGGATCGTACGGATCGTGCGTGTAACCGCCCTCCATCCGCAGGACGTGCGCCAACGCCGCGTCGAACGCGTCGTCGGTTGCAGCCGCTCCCGACTGCACGTCACCGTCCGCCGTGGCGACACCGGACATGCGCAGGCCGAGAAGGCGCGAGCGCGGAAACCGGGCTACGGTGACGGCATTGCTTTGATTGCCGCCCAAAAGCCAGATGTGATCGCGGGTTTCGCCCACCACAAAGCCGACATGGCCCGCCCGCGGGTTCGTGCCGCGTGACAGCACCGCGACGGCACCCCAGCGCGCGGTGTCGACGGCGACGCCCCAATCCATGTACGATCGCGCGCGCAGCGAGCCTGTTGCAGCCGTCCCGGATCGGGCCAGGCATGCCCCGACAAACGCGGCGCACCATGGCACTTCGTCATCACGAACACTGGCGTGACCTGCATCGCGATAGAACGCGACAATCACAGGATTGTCGGCGTCACCTGCCGCTTCGTGCACGCCAAAGTGACGCCAGGCATGGTGCATCCATGCTGGTTGCATAGCAGTCCTCCTGAGTTGACGATGTTCGGCAGGCCGGTGGTCGATCGACGGTCAGAGCGCAGCGTGTGCCGGCGCGCCGCGTCCCCACGTCTCGGAAAGCTGATAGACGACGCAGGTCAGGGGTCGTGGCAGGGTCGTGAAGTCCGCGGCAATCGACGCGGCGTCGTAGATCACCGACGGCCCGTCTGCCGTCAGCGTTCGCACGACGTCTGAGCCACTCAGAATGTCGATCTCGTAGGCTTCGGTGGTTTCGCCCAACGGGACATCGATCTGGTCCCAGCTGTCGCCGCCGAGGCGGGTGCGGCGTATCCAATTGATATGGAGGTCGCCGGCAATCATGCGTCCACGGACGTGCACTGGCGAGAGCGGACGACGACCAAGGCCGCGAAATGCATGCTCCTGTGCACCGAAGTGCGGACCGAGAAGATCACGACCGCTCGCGCCGTAGCGCCAAGTGAACGGGCGGCCGATTTCGGCAGGACCGATCGCAAGCTGCGCCACGCGAGAATCGAGAACGACGATCCGAGCGCCCGCGGCAATGGTTGCGACCATATCGGCATCGGTGCCGGACTGGCCGCGCAGCAGGGTCCCGAGCCGATAGGCTTGCGCGCCGATCAGGTCCGCCGTCTCGAACTGGATGATCTCCCACGTATCCGGTGAGACCTCGATGGCCGCGGCATTCGCACCCGAGAGCAGGGTTGTACGGGTTACGGATTCGAGTATCCCGGATGTCAGAACGACCTCGAGATGGTTCGCATGGTCGAAGCGCGCAAGCGGGCCAGACCGCAGGTCCGTTGTTGTTACGCCCATAATTGCTGGAACGGCAACACTCCGCTGATAACCGTAGTTCACGCCGGCTTCAGACCGGTAGACGACAACCGGCCCGGGCCAGGGGTTCTGCGCAATCGCGACGTACCCGGCAGTATCCGACTCGTCACCACGGAGGATCGGCAGATCCAGGAATGCAGCGTCCGGCGGGCCAACGACAACGTTGGAATTGGATGTCCCGGACCGCGGCGCGGACTGTCCCGTTTCGTACACCGACGCATCGATAGCGCGTGCATCGATTGTTCGCGCGTTGTCATCGGAGATTTTCGTAATGCGCACGATGGTTCGCAGGTCGCCGCTGTCGACGGCCACGAGATCTCCGGGCTCCACGTTCAGACGACTTGGCGGCAATGCAAACATGGCCCGTTCGCGGGCCGCCCACGTCTCATACAGCCAACTCTCCGCGATCTGGCTCGCCTGCGCGGTCTCCAACATCAGCGGCAGTTTCGCTTCCGATACATGCAGACTTGTCGTTGCCAGGCGCCGCGCTTCGGCGACCTGGGACCTATAGTCACCATTGGCGCCGATGTAGGTCATCTTGACGGCAACCGGCAGTTCGGTTTCCTGCGCGCGGGTCAGCGTCAAGATGCTCGCGCCAGGCTTGGCTTCAACCAATTCGCTTTCATTTGCGGTGACCACGACAGGGCCACTGCCCCGATGGCGAAACGCAAGCCGTCCTTCGCTCTCAATGCTGTCGAAAAAGAACGCATGTTCCAGCGGCTGCAGGGCACGGCGCCCGGACATGATTGTGTTCACCAGCAGGCCCGGAACACTACCGTGCAAGTCGATGTCGGTCCCGCCGGCATAACCATTGTCGGCCAGGAGGGTGGCCACGACATCATCCAGCGGCATATTCGCCATACGCCCGTTCAGCCAGTGGCCGTACTGCCAATTGGCGCCATCCGACCATGTGGCGGTGTCGTATGGAAACGCCGGGAACGGGCGGGCATCCCATGCATAAACATAGATGCGGTCGCGATCGACCATGCGCGCGCCGTAAACCGACGAGACGGGATTGACGTCGTTGCGCGCGTCCGGATGGTCCGGATCGAAGGCCTCGATCAGCGCCTGCACATAGCGGCGCTGCATGGTGTCGTCGCGCCGGCCGACGGAAAAGTGCGGAAAGAACGACTCGGAACTCTTGGGATCGTAAAACACGTTCGGTTGGTTGGCACCGTTGTCGACGGCAGGACAGCCGACCTCGGTCAACCAAATCGGTTTCGACTCCGGGATCCATGATGTCGGTGTCGCGCGTTCGACCCCGCCGGGGCGATCATAGTGCGGGTTGGACCACCACGCCTGCAGAGCCTTTGCGCGAAACACCCACGGTTTCCCGGCGGCGCCATCCGTGATCGGTGTCCGGACCTGCGCGTTGCGATCTGCGTCACTGGCGTAGTACCAGTCGTAGTATTCGCCGCCGTCAATGTTCGCCTTGAGATAGTCGAGGTCGTACACGCTGCGCGCAAACGCGGCATCTGCATGACCAGCATTTTCGCGCCAGTCACTCAGAGGCCAGTAGAGGTCGATACTCACGGCGTCGATGTTAGATGCAGCCCAGAGCGGGTCGAGGTGAAAGAAGACGTCGCCACTGCCGTCGGCGGGGTGATGGCCGAAGTACTCCGACCAATCGGCCGCATAGCTGATCCTGGTGCCGGGCCCGAGCACGGCGCGGACATCGTCTGCCAAGGCGCGCAGCGCGGCAACGAACGGATAGCTCTCGGCGCCGTCACGCACCTGGGTCAACCCGCGCAGCTCGCTGCCCAACAGGAACGTATCAACGCCGCCTGCGATGGCCGCGACATGCGCATAGTGCAAGACGAAGCGCCGCAGCGACCACTCGTTCGGGCCGCTATAGACAACAGCGCCGTTACGGATCTTGAAGTCACTGACAGCGGCTGAGCCAACCAGTGCCGCAACTTGCGCGCCGGCTGCGGCTGTTCGGTCTGGTGAGCCCGACACACCGGGCGCGGGATCAACCGTGATACGCCCGCGCCAGGGATAAACCGGCTGCGACTGAGCCGGCGCGTATGGATCTGGAAGCGCGCTGTCCTGCGGGACGTCCATCAGAATGAACGGCGTAAACGTCACGGCCTTGCCGCGCGCACGCAACTCACGAATGCCCTGGATGACGGACGCATCGCTCGGCGTTCCGCCATAAGCGGCACGTCCATCAATGCGGCTGATCACGTGCGCGGTCGAGCGGGAGCTGCCGGCCACGGACCACGTCATCGGCTGCGTGGATTTACTCTTCGCGTCGACCGCCGGCCTGATCTGGCAATGTTGTGCGCGCAGGTCGGTCCCAAACCAACTGACGACGAGCGACACGTGTTCGACATGGGGCAGCGCTTGATCCATTTGATCCAGCGCACCTTGAAAATCGGTGCCGGCGATGCGGGTATGGACGTTTTCGGCAACGTCCAGCTCGCCGCTGCCCTTGCGTGTGACCGGCGTTGTTGCGAGCGAAAACTCACCCGTGCCCGGAATGAGAACGACGGCGCGCACGTTCTCGCTCAAATGATCGACGGCGCGGAACACTTCGAACTTGAACTGCGGAACACGCCTGCCGAACGGCTCCAATGCGAACCGCTCGAACACAACATAGGCTGTGCCGCGGAATGCCGGCGTTTCGGTTCCCAGATGCGCGGCAATCAGGCTGTCGGGCATCTGCGTTTCACTGCCGTCGTAGACCCGATAGGCAATCTCAGACAGGTTCAGCTCGGTACTGTCGGCCCAGATACGACCAACACCGCGGATTTCGCCTTCGCACAAAGCAACGGCGAACGTGGCAAAGTATGAGTACTTCGGCGTCGTCGTCGTCGTGGTCGATGAGCCGCCGAACCCGCCTTTGCCGCTGCGCGTGGTGGTGGTTTCCGTCTCGACAACTTCTTCAACCTCTGCGGCCCAAATGATCTGGCCGCCGAGTTGCGCCCGGCCGTAAAGCCGCGGCAGCGTGATACCCTCACTGGAACCGGTGACAGAGACATCATCCAGACGCGGCCCCTTGTAGGCGGGGACCTGTCCGGATGCGCCAAACAACGCCTGGTCGATGACGGATCCTGCAAGGGCGCCAACCTGCGCACCGATCGTTGCGCCCGTCAAAGTCGTACCAAACAGCGTGACGCCGGCCGGCAAGACCGCCGAGCCAACGGAGGCACCGACTGCGGCAAGTGCAAGTGTCGCCATTAATCTCGAACCTCGGGAAACGCGAACACGCCGGCAATGCGCCGTTGCCACCATGGCGCCAGATCAATCTCCGCAACCGGCGCACCTTCAACTGCGTGAACGAATTGATCCACGTTTGTCAGAATGCCCACGTGCTTCGCGGGCCAGTGCGCGCGATAGCGAAAGATGACAACGTCCCCGCCGGCACGATCTGTAGTCGGCACGGGCCTGAGATGGCGCGCCGCGGCTGCGAGCAAGGGTTCGTCACCGCGCGCTTCGGCCCAGTCACGACTGTAGGCCGGCGGTCGCTCGGCGTCTTCGCCGTAGAGTTCACGCCAGACCCCGCGCACCAAACCGAGGCAGTCCGTGCCAAAGCCGCGCGCACTCGCCTGATGATGATACGGCGTGCCAATCCAGGCGCGGGCGCACGCGATGACATGCGCACGGGTGACAGGCCTCGGCTCGGACATTCTGTCTGATCCATCAAGGTTGGAATTCACGATGTCAGCGGTTCTCTTATGAGCCGGCGGCCCGGATCAGCAGATCCGTACCCGGGATGTTGGGAAAGCCACGGAAATTGGCCGCGTTCGAGAACTTGTTGGCGCACATTGCAATCTGCTTGTCGCATCCGGCTGTGAGCACGAAGGTATCGCCGACGACAGCCGGTCGCGGCGGCGCGCGCCACAGTTCGATCGTCACAGTATCGGTGTCGACGACATGATGCTTCACTTCAATCGCGATCTCCGGGTTCGCGCCGCCGGTGAAGGTGAGCAGGCCGCGCGTAAACCAGTCTGACCCCTGTGCGGCAAGGCCATCGACGGCGAACTTGCGATCATGAATGACATCGGTAACGCCGCCCACGACCCGGTAGGCGCTCGCCGTCAGGTCGACACGGCAGCGATGATCACCGAGGTCGGCATCACACGAGTATTGCAGCAGGCGACCATTCGGTTGTTGCAGATAGTGGGCCAGTCCGCGCACTTCGGCGACAAACTCCAGATTGCCGCGCTTGACCTCACCCAGACTTCCCGATCGCATCAGAACGTGTTGGTCCGTATCGGTCCAGTTGACGCGATACACGTCAACGGCAGCGTCATCATACAAGCCGGCAGCGAGATCCTCAGGCGTCAGGCGATCGGACGTCAGCGCGCCAGTCACGTCCAAGTTATCGACGCTCAATCCGACACTTTCCTGAAGTTCTGTTGCGCTAAGCCCGCTTTCGGCTTCGTACGTGACCCCGCCGAATGTCACATCGCGATCGTGGTCCGTGAACCCCAGAACGGTGCCGTCGCGCCGCGCGACACGCCAGCACCAACACAGCGTCGTCGCACCGCTTTCAAGATGCGCCGTCATGTCGTCCGAGAGGTTTTTCACAGTCGGATCTCCGTGATCGGAATGCTGGGGATCGCGCCGTGCTGGATGCCGCTGACGTTAATCTCGAGCTTGTCCGTGTTGAACCGCACCGGCACATCGAATTCGAAGCCGGCCGTCACGATCCCGCCAATCGCCGGAATGTGGCGGCCGGCAAACCTCACAACGCCGGACAAGGGGTCGACGGCAAACTGCACCCCTTCGACCTGTTCTTTCCCATCGACCGCCACGATCACCGTACCGGCGACCGGCTTTGCAATCGGTCGCTGCCAGCGCGTTGGCCCGGTACCGTAGGTCTTCACAAGCTGAAACGACGCCGTCACACCATCCCCGGTTCCGATTTCGCAATCTGATGACTGCGGTGTCGCCGACGGCGGGCAGGACTTCCAGTCGGTTGGATCACGCCAGCGAAACCCGAACAACTGCCCGCGCCGCTCCTCGAAAAACGCAATCACGGCGTGCAGATCATTCAGCGACCGCACGCCGTAGCCGGCGTTGTAGGTCCGCCGCGAGTCCTGCCACCGACTGTTGCGCTCTTCATACCCCGAACCCAGAACGACCACGTCAGTTCGCCGTTCGGGTCCGCCGCTTGCCTTCAACGAGATGCCCGTCGGAAAGCGAACTTCGTGAAAGCTCATCGTGATTTGGCCCTACGTTTCGCGCGCCATAAGCCTGAGATGCGCTAGAGGTTGCGCTCGCCCTGCGCGACCATGCGGTTGAGCATCGACGCCAGCTGAGATTCAGAGCGCCGGAAGCTGTCGACATCCGTCGCGGTGACATTGAAGGTTACGTTCATGCCGCCGGCCCCGCTGCCGGCGCGCACACCGAGATTGCCGTCCACGCCGCGGGCCAATGGCAGGATGGCTTCAGGGCCGCTTTCGCCCATCAGGCCGGTTTGCGCACCTGAAAGGGGAAACAAGGACGGCGCTGAGACAACGCCACCACGGGCAAACGGCACCGGCATTCCCTGGCTGATCACACCGCCACCACGGCCAAACAGCATCGGCATTTCCTGGCCGATCACACCGCCATTCGCGAACTTGAAAAGCGACCCGGACATACTGGTCAGCGAGTTCGAGACGGCGGTCTCCAAAGGCTTGAACGCGGCCTTGAGAATGGAATCGGAAATGTTCAGCATCAGCCTCTTGAACGACTCGCCGAGTGTTTTGAGCGATGCACTCGCGTCACGTCCCAGCACAGCAATGCTGAGCAGATCTTTGCTCAGCGTTGTCCCGAATTCCGCAAGCTGCTTGCTTGCATTCTTGAGTGCGGCGTAGAAGTTTGCGCGACCCGCATTAATCTCGGCCGCCATATCGCGATCGTCAGGCGTGTCAACCATGTCTCACTCCATGCAGACGTTTGGAGGCGTATCCGGATGGGTCGCCATCATCTCGCGCAGCGCTGCACGTGTCGGCGGCTCGGATTGCGCTGAGGATCCCGGCGGGCGAAGGGCCGCAAAGAGTTCCCGCGGTGTCATCGACCAGAAGGCCGACGGGGAAAGTTTGAGCACGCCGAAACCCAGGCTCATGATGTCGGCCCAGGGAAAGGGTCCGGTTCGCGCGGCTCCGCGTCCTTGGTGGTCTGGCGTTGTCCGCTTGGTGGCGATGCGGCAGCATCACCGGGCTCGCCGAACGTTGCGCTTAGCAGCTGCGCAACAACGCTGACGCATCCCGCAACGCCGTTTTCGGCGCGCATGGTGGCGACAACATCATCAGAAATGTCGTGCCCGGCCCCGCGCAACCCGGCGCCAATGACGCGGATGGCATCGCGCGCGCCAAGGCGGCCCGAAGCGAACCGTTCGGCCAGTGCGACCATGCTATCGTGGCCAAACGCGGTCTCCAGTTCCGCGAGCGCACCCAGCGTCAGACACAGCGAATAGGTCTTGCCGTCGAAGACGGCATCGATTTCACCACGGTGACGATTTGCCATGCGGCCTCCAGTTGCGCTTGCGGTTCGCTGATAGGGGACGGGGATTAGAGCGGCACAAAGCTGAGCGGGCCGGCGGACTGAAGCGTGATCTCGAATGTCATCTCGCCGTTGTGTTCGCCCTTGAACGCCAGCGCGGCAATCTGGAACGGCCCGGTGATGCTGCCGAAATCCGGGATGATGATCTCCAGTGGCGGCACCTCGCCGTTAAAGAAGACCTCTCGCATGCGCGCATCACTGGCGGCATCCTTGAAGACACCGGTGCCCGTGATCTGGGCATTTTTCACGCCGCCGCCGGCAAGCAGCTCGCGCCATTGGCCGACCGAATCCTGACTGGTCACATCAATGGTGGCGGCGTTGAACGTGATGTTGCGCGTGCGCAGTCCTGCGACCGTGACGAACGTGCCTTGATCGTCGATCTTCAAAAGAAGGTCTTTGCCCTTTTGCGCAGACATGACCTGCCTCCCTGTGTACTGGTGCTGATGTCAATTGGTAAGCGGATTGCGGGTCATGCGTTCGCCTCGGTGACAGCGCGGAGCTGGACTTGCCCGCGCCATCTCTCCCCGTCTTTCATGCGGCTGATCTTGGAGCTGACATGCCGCAGGTTGATCAGCTGGAAACCATCCAGCGCGAGCGATTGGTCATGCAGGACCAGGCGTATCGCCGCGATGATCTGCTGGACTTCGTAGCGCCCCGGTGCCATCGACCAGACGTTGAGGATGACGTTGTGTACGTGCCCGATCTCCGTTCCGGTCGACCAGTCGGTCTCGGTCGAAATGCCGAACGTCACGTAGGGGTGGGTCGTGCCCTGTGGCACGTGATCGTAGAGCTTTTCACCCCCGAGCAGTGCCGTAACATCCGGATCCGCCGTGAGCGCTTCATGAATTGCGACTTGCAGGGCCCAGGACGCGGTACTCATGGCGTACGCTCCATGCATTCGCAGATGAGCCATCGGTTCCGGCTATCGACATCGCGGACAGACACGATGTCGAGATAGCGCCCTTCGAACCCGATGCGCTGATGCCGCGTGACGTTGGAGCGATAGCGCAACGTCACCTGATGGGTCGTCCGGCCGACGACGCGATCGCCTTCGACCACGTCGCGCCCGCTCTGCGGTATGATTTTGGCGAACACCTTGGCGACGGTGCGCCACGATTCCGTCGCAGCCCCACCCTCGATCGTGGTCCGGAGCGGCTCCTCGATCGTGATACGGTGGCGCAGGGCGCCAATTGCAGTTCTGCTCATAGCTTCACCGGCCGATAGGGTGAGAGAAGGTCGGACACAGTTGTCGGCACCTTGGACGAGCCACCAGCGCCCATTGCCACGGGCTCGCGCACCTCATACCAATGCGCGATCAACAACAGCAGCGCGTGACGGATGGCGTCCGGCACATCAGTTGGGGCATCTCCGAAGCCCACCGTCATGTCGATGTCCACGGTATCGAACGCGGTCACAACCATCATCGCGGGCAGGCACACGCGCTCCGGTCGCGCGGTCCGGTCGATCAAGATGTCATCCAAGTCGATCGCCGTGGATGCGCCAACACTGTCAATGATGCGGACGGCATCCACCGATTGCACGGGATGCAAACGCAATGGAATGATCCGCCGGTCTGTGCGCTTGACCGACTGGGTCCACTTTTGCGTGATCAATGCGAGGTCGAGGGCCGCTTCGACATGCAGCCGCGATGTCGTGATCAGGCTCGTGATAAACGCGTCCTCGACGGCGTGTTCGAGACGAAGAAAGGTCTTAGCATCGGCGAGCGTCAGCGGCTCGACGGCAGGTGCGACCGTCTGCGACAGTGCCATGATCGGATCCAGCCTGGGTTACTGAGTGACGCATCTCGTCGCCGCCGGAACCCAGTGGAGCCCCGGCGCGCGACATCATTGGCGGCCGCCATGGCGGCGACGACCTGCTCGGCGGGGACCACCCGCGCCGAATTCATGACAGTCAGAGTTGAAGCTCAGACGCCCTAACCGGCGAACGCCAGGAGCTTGATCGCATCAAAGTCCTGTACGCCGCCGCCGACCCGTTTGGTCGTGTAGAACAAAACGTACGGCTTCGATGAGTACGGGTCACGCAGGACGCGCACACCGACCCGGTCGACGATCAGGTACCCGCGGCGGAAGTCGCCGAACGCAATGGCATTTGCGTCCGCGGCCAGGTCAGGCATGTCTTCGGCTTCGACAACACTGTAGCCCATCAACGTTGGCGTCTGACCCGGTGCCGCTGCAGGCTGCCAGATGTAGTTGCCGTCACCGTCCTTCAGCTTGCGGACCGCGGCCTGTGTGGCACGGCTCATGACGAATGTCGCGTTGGCGCGATACGTCGCCTTGAGTGCATAGATCAGATCGATCAACACATCGGCGGGCGCACTTGCCGGAAATGCGCCGGCGGCTCCGGTTGCCAGCGTACCGATGTTGCCCCACGACCAGGCCGAGTCTGCAACCGTCGGGTAGGCCAGGAAACCACGCGGCTTGTTCACGCCGTCGCCCGTAACAAACGCCGTGCCTTCCTGCTCGGCGAACGCCCCCCGGATCTCCTCCGCGATCCAGTCGTCGATGTTAACGGCACTGTCATCGAGGAGAGATTGGGTCGCGGCCGGCATCGCATAGAGTTCCATCGTCGGGAACGACAACTCAGCCAGGGTCGGCGCATCCGTTTCCGATCGCACCGCCGTCTCACCAACCCAACCGGCAGCAGCTCCCGACGTTGCGAACGGCTTCTTGAACACCGCACTCGAGACCTGCCGCACGCCGGCAATCGAGCGGATCGGAGAGATCTGCCGCAGCGCGGCATTGATCGTGGTTTCCGTCTCGTCAGGAACGAGATAGCCGCCGTCTGCATCAGACGACGCAGAAAGCGCCTTGGCTTCAAAACCTCGGATGGCGGCAGCATCGCCCGACCGCACATAAGCATCGAAGGCATGTTTGTGTTCGAGGTTGGTGACCGGCGAGTCCAGACCACCACCAAGCGTTGGGCGAGCCGCCTTGTAGGCCAGACCATCCATCGTCCGCTGGTGACGATCGAGTGCCCGATCAATACGTGCGAGCTTGTCTTCGGTCAGCACATCTGCAGACTGGCGACGCTCGATGTCATCGAGCCTTAAGTCGTTGGTTTCCTTAAAGGCCTCGAACGCGTGCACGAGATCGTCGATTGCGACGGCAACGTTGTCCGGTGCAGCTTTTGTTTCCATCTTTGTTTCAATGTCGGTCGGGTTCACCACGGCTTTACCTCTTTCAGTGCTGGGGCGTTACGATTGGATCGGAGCAAGGCGGCGGCTTCGGCAATGCGTGTTGTCAGCTCTTGCTCCACCGATGAGGCCCGCCCCGCATCTCGCCGGAGTGCCAGGCCTTTGAAGCCATCGCGCATCAACGCGCTGGCTTCTGAGCGCGTGAACCCAGCATCCCGCGTGAGCCAGCGCTCAAACTCCCGCACGCTTGGCACATGATCGGCAAACGGCGGTGATTTCACAGAGGCGACGCGGGCGTCTGCCAGCATCGGAAACGTGACAATTGAGATCTCCCAGAGATCGACTTCATGCAGATGGCGCGTGCCGGTACGGCGGTCGCGCACCGATCGTGCCGCGCGGAATCCAATCGAGAGACCATCAATCGCACCGGCCCGCATCAAAGCCAGAACTTCACGCGCACGTGCCACTTCCGGCATCAGGCGACCGCGTGCGAACAGCCCTCGCGCATCCTCATGCAGGCGTTCCCAAATACCGATCGGCTGGTTGGGGTCGTGCTGGAAGAGCAGTTTGACACCGTCCGGCCCGCGGGCGCGCAGCGATTTTCGAAAGGCTCCGGGCTTCACGACGTCGCGCCCGAGATCCTCGCGATTGAACAAGCTCGCGTACCCTTCAAAGGTCCCGTCCAGCGAGGCCCCCTTGAGATCGAGCGCGCAAAACTTCACCTCGGTCGCAGCCTCTAGCAGCGGCCTTTTTACATCCGGCATGTTCTCGTCCTGGGTTTGCGATCGAAGAGGTCGGTATCGGTTCTGCGTCAGTCGTTGGCGTCAGGCGTCTGCGTCCATCGGGCCGTAGCCGACTGCCGTCCGCTTTTCATTGGTTGACAGGAAGCTGACCGTCTGGAGCCGTTGCCACAGCGCGTCGCGCTCTGCCCTCAGCGCTTCGACAGCATCGAGATCTGGCCGGAACGCGAATGTCTGCGCGAACGCAGGGGCGAGCCAGGTTCCAAAGGCGCGCGCGGTGCGATTGACCAACGGCAGCACCGTCTGGCGCCAAAACGCACGATTGGCTTCCTGGTAGTTGCTGTAGTGGTTGTCGCCGGGAATACCGAGCAGCATCGGCGGCACGCCCAGCGCGAGTGCGATGTCGCGTGCCGCGCCGTTCTTGGCAGCTGCAAAGTCCATGTCCCGCGGCGACAAACTCATCGCTTTCCATTCGAGACCACCTTCCAAAAGAAGGGGGCGTCCGGCATTTCGTGCACCTTGAAAACTGTCTTCCAGTTCCGCCTTGAGACGCGCGAATTGCTCAGCCGTCAGCTGCTCGGCGGCGTTGTAGACCAAAGCTCCAGACGGACGGGCGGCGTTGTCCAGCAGAGCTTTGCTCCAACGGCTTGAGCTATTGTGAATATCAACGGCTGTGGCCGCGGCCTCGATCGGCGACAGCCCATAGTGATCATCGAGCGGATGAAAGAGCCGCAGGTGCAAGAGCTTAGGGACGCCGTCGACCACGTCACCATCGATCACCTTGCGCCGACCATTGACACGATATTCGTGGGCTGTCGGCCAGCCGTCTTGATCGGTCAGTGTGCGGACCCGATCCGGCCGGAGCAGGTGTAGCCCGGCAATCCCTTGATTGCCGGCGACCGCTTCGGCGTAGGCATTTCCGGACACGAGCAGGTGCCCGTACCAGGTCTCGAAAAAGTCGGTCGCGGTCTGGCCGGGCGCCGGGCGCTTCATCAGCTCCTGAACGGGCGACTGATCCTGCGGGGCATCGCCCTCATAGGCCAACAACGGAACCGAAGCGGCCGCCTCGGATATGAGGCGCACACACCGATACACAACGGCATTGCGCATCATGCCGTGGCGCGCGAAACCCGCGTAGTCGCGCGGCGCCCAGTTGGCGTGGGTGAGGTTCTCTATCGCAACCAGGGGGCGTGCCATGCAGCCTCAAATCCTTCTAACGGTGGGCGTCGCAGGTGCGTCGAGCACAAGATCAGTCAGGGCCCAAACCAACGCATCGAGGCGGTCGGGGCTGCGGGTGGCCGTTCCGGCCTCACTGCCAAACGTCAGCATTTGTGCTTCCAGCGCTCCGAAGTGCCCGACATGGGCAACACGGCCTTCGGCATAGAGGGCCGCGACCGGTTCCGCCCGCAGCCACTTTCCGCGCGTCGCACGAACTTTGCGCAACGGAACGTCGCGCGCCGCCTGGCGGAGAACGCTCTCGACCAGATCACCGCCCTGGTTTACTTCGGCGACGACTCGATCGGCCTCGAAGTCGCGATAGGCTGCGACGGCGGCACGGGCCCAGACGTCTGGTGTGCGCCCCTGGACCGTTCGATCGGCCAGGACGTAAGCGCGCCCATCAATACCGCGCCCGACGACAACGAGGCCGCAGGCATCCGAGGCAGCATGTGCCGTCACGGGCGGGTCGACGCCGACGACAATGCGGCACAACTCCGGCGGCTTTGAAATCCGATGGCTCGTTATCCAGTCTTCACGCCACAGAGCCCCGATCTGAACCGCGATCAGCTCGCCGTCGAGTTCCTGCCGTCCCAGCAAAGATCCGCCGTAGCGGTTGCGCATCTGGTCGACGAAACCGGGTGCCAGGTTGGCCGCATTCGCCTCCGTTCGTGCATGCGTCACAACCGTCGCCGGGTCGTCCATGAGTTGGCGCAGCAATGGAATGGCGCGCGGCGTGGTGGTCACCAGCGCGCGCGGCGCATGTCCAAGGCGTAAGCCGAACTGCAGCATGTCCCACACCGCAGCCGGGCGGCGCCATTTCGCGAGTTCATCACACCAGGCCGCATGAAACTGCGGACCGCGCAGCGCATCGGGAGTCTCGGCTGAGATGACCTGCGCGACTACGCCGTTCGGCCACGTCAGCGTTCCCTTCGAGGCCACAAAGTCCGGTCGTTCCTCATCGCTGTGCACCGAAAGGACACCGGACTCACCTTCGATCATGACGCTGCGAACATCGTGTGCCGTCTCTCCGATCAACGCCATGCGAGACGCAGGCAGATCTGAAAACGGTGCCAACCCCAGAGCCAGCGCGCGGACCCACTCGGCACCAGCCCGCGTCTTCCCGGCCCCACGTCCGCCGAGAAACAGCCACGTGCGCCACGGCGCGCCGTTGGCCGTGCAGGCCGGAGGTAGCTGATCGTCCCGCGCCCAAACTTCCCAATCTTGCAAAATGCGGGCGAAGGTTTCAGCCGGCCAACCTGCGATCTCAGCCTTCAGGGCTTCCGCTGTCGGTCCCGAGGCGTTCGCGCAGGCGATGAATGCGCTCCGTAATGCTGTGGCGGAATGCGTTCTGATCGTCGATGACATGCGCGTCGCCCTTGGGACCACATTTCCTCGTTGCATTGGCGACCTGGGAGGCGTCCAAAGCCTCAAGTTTCTCGAGATTGCGGATGAGACCGCTCAAGGCCCTGGCCTCACGCTCGTGATCAGCCGCCGAAAGGTCTCGGTCGTCGCGCTCCATGCTTGTCTCCAGGCGTTGAAGCTGCCGTTCAACGGCAGCGCGCAAGCGGGCAGCCAACTCTCCCGCGTTGCGGACTGGTTTGCTGTACCGGCTGATAGGCCGTAGCGTGGCCCGGGTTTCAGGCACCAACCAAGCCTCTGTGCGCGCACGCCGATAAATCTGCGAGCGCGATACGGCAAACTTTGTCGCGAGCTCGGCAACGGTCGTGTCGCCACGCTCATAGGCAGCACGAATTGCCGCCCAATCCCGTCGTGATTGATCGGTCATTCCCGGACATTTGTTGATGGATTCAGGTACTGATGGATTTCAGGACTTGAAACGTTATGAGGCCAGCTTAGCGCGTTTCAGGTTTCGCGCGTGCCATCCCCCACTTGTTCATTCACCTGGTCTCTAGGTCTTTAAGTTTTCAAGTTTTCAAGTCTTTGGGTCGTCGTGGCCGGCCACCCAACGGAACGATTTCGCGGGTGGTCTCATGATATCGGATGTTTCCGATGTTGTTCCGTCAAGACTGCCGAACTCGGCAACATCTGACTTCGGGAGGAGGTGTGGGCCGGTGAAGCGAGTCCACCTATGGCGAAGATAGTCTAGAACCGCTCAGCCACAATTCCCGAGCATGAATTAAAGGTATCAAATCACCGTCGCGCTGTCAAGCCAAATATCTGATTTTCAATTGCTTTTTCGTTTCTCAAACTTGCAAAACCGATCATGATACGGCGAACTTTCCAGGCGGGGATAAGTTTGCATCGCGCTATTTCTTGGCTGGCGTCCGTTCCTTATAAAGTACGAAAATGCCGGCGCCGAATATCAGCGCGCCACCAATCCAGGTCGATCCGTCGGGTGCCTGCGCAAACAGCATGTAGCCCAGAAGGGCCGCCCAGACCAACTTGAGAAAGTCAAACGGCATGACGGCCGTTGCGTCCGCCTGCTTCAGACTTTCGGCAAGCGCAAGCTGCGCGATTGTTCCAGATACGCCGATAAACACAAGCATCACCCAGGCGAATGCACTGGGCCACGTCCACGTCAGAAGTGCCGGAACAAACGAAAGCACGCTCAAAAGGATACTCATATAACCTGTAATCGTCAGGCTGCTTTCCGTTCGCGCGAGCTTTTTAATCACGATCATGGTCACCGCCCAAGTCGCGGCAGAACCGATGACGAGGATCGCGCCAATGTCGATTGCGACCAAATCAAGACGCAAAACGATAGCGGTTCCAAGAAAACCGAGCACTGTCGCGCCAATTCGCGTCGCGTCGAGCCGCTCATTGAGAAACATCACACTGAGGATGGCCATAAACAGAGGTGCCGTAAACGCCAACGCCGTGACCCGCGCAATCGGTGTCATGGCGAGCGCGGAAAAGAATGCCAGCATTGCACCAACGTTCAAAAGCGCGCGTAAGATGTGCATGCCAAGTCGGTCCGTGCGCAAAAACCCCAGGCCGGACCGAAAAACCACCGGCAGAAAAATCAAGAGACCGAAGAAATTGCGAAAAAACGCGATTTGAAACGGATGCAGTTCGCTGGAGATAAATGAAATAGCCGCATGCATAGTCGAAAAACAAACCGTTGATGCGACCATTAGAATAATGCCGCGGATAGCCGGGCTGCTCGACATCCAATAACTCATGCCGCGACTTCGCGCCCGGATCGCCCTGCAGCCAAGATGGCTCGACATACGGTGCGCACGATCAGCTTGCGGGCCGAACGCCATTGGCGCCGAACGCGGCGCAACGGGAACGCCTTAGAACCAGCCATCACGCCTCATACCGGTCGCCAACGTCATCCCCTTCATCGAGCACGTCCCAGTCTTCAACAATGTAGTCCGCCAGCGAGTCGGGCTTGGCCGCGGTCTCAGGTAGACACCATGACGTTACCGAGATGCCGGCTTGCTGCACCGTTTCGTGGGTGCCGGACACGAGCGGATGCCACCAGGACAAGTCCTGGCCCTCGGAAATCCGGCGATAGGCGCACGTGGGCGGCAGCCAGGACAGCGTTCGTGCCGCATCCGGATCGAGCGAGATACAATCCGGCACCCGCACCTGTCGGTTCGCATAGTCACGACATCGGCACGATTTGAGGTCAAGTAGTCGGCATGCGAGGTTGGTGAGGTAGATGTCGCCGGTGTCTTCATCCTCGACTTTCAGGAGGCAGCATCGCCCACACCCGTCGCATAGGCTTTCCCACTCGCCTTGGGTCATTTCGTGCAGCTGCTTTCGCTGCCAGAATGGCGCATCGGCAGCCGAAGCCTGGGATCCGTCAGCTATTTGCGGGCGTGTTGTGCGTTGCATATCGTGGTAATTGGGACTACCGAACTGTGTGTCAGGCGGTGCATTGAGCCGCAATCAAAGCGGCAACAGCTGAATGTTGCAACGGGGTGAAACGTGAGCGACTGGTTCTTCCGGCAGGGTGGGCGGAATCGAATCCTGGATTTGATGGGTTTCGAAGCCTGGTTTTTCGAGAAGTTGGCGCTCCCGATCCAGCGCGTCAAGGAAGCTTACAGCGCAGGATCCAGTTTGGCTGCCCGGTTCAAACTGCGCGGTTGGAGCCGTGTGTTTAATGAGCTGGCATCAGAAGCGCTGACCATCGGTGCGGCCGGGTTCACAGTGCTGTTTGTCCTGGGCAACGAAGCCTACAAGGAGATCGACGAGGCGCGCTGGCGGTCGATGGGCAGCTACAGTGTCACGTTTCTTGACCGCGATCGCCGCGAAGTCGGGCGGCGTGGCATCTTTCTGAATGATTCCGTTCCTCTCAAAGACATCCCCGAGGTGATGATTAATGCGGCTCTCGCAACCGAGGATCGCCGCTTTTATGACCACTACGGCATCGACATTATCGGCACATTGCGGGCACTGATTGAAAACGTGCGGGCGAACGACGTCGTCCAGGGCGGCTCAACAATCACGCAGCAGCTGGCGAAGAACCTGTTTCTGTCGTCTGAACGTTCGATCCAGCGTAAGATCAAGGAGGCGTTTCTTGCGCTTTGGCTTGAGGCCCGCCTGCCGAAAAACGAGATTCTGAAGTTGTATCTCGACCGCGCCTACATGGGCGGCGGTGCGTTTGGCGTGGAGGCTGCAGCCCAGTTCTACTTCGGGAAGTCCGTCAAGGACGTGACGATGGCTGAGGCCGCAATGTTGGCCGGCCTGTTCAAGGCGCCGACCAAGTATGCACCGCATATCGACCTTGCGGCAGCACGCGCCCGTGCGAATGAAGTGCTGTCGAACCTGGTCGAGGCCGGCTATTACACCGCAGGTCAGGTCTATGAAGCCCGTCTCAACCCGGCTGACCCTGTCGAGCGAACGGAGGCCAACAGCCCGGATTGGTTCCTCGACTGGGCATTCGAAGAAGTGCAGAGGATTATGAAGGGTAAGGACAAGTTTGTCCTGACCGTACGCCTGACCGTTGACCTCGGCCTGCAACGCACCGCCGAACAAGCCATCCAATCGATCGTTGCAAACAACGGTCGTGGGCGCGCCTTTCGGAACGGCGCTTTGGTCAGTATGGAGCCGAACGGGGCGGTGCGCGCGCTTGTCGGCGGGGTCGACTACGGCGATAGCCAGTTCAATCGAGCAACAAACGCCCGCAGACAGCCGGGCTCGTCGTTCAAGGCCTATGTCTACGCGGCCGGTCTGATGAATGGCTACTCCCTGAACTCGCGCCTCCGAGACTCGTCTCCGCGATGTGGGCGATGGTCTCCGAGAAACTATAACGGCTCGTACGGGTCCGGACGCCGCGTTTCGATGCTGGACGCCTTCCGGCGATCGCTCAATACGACAGCGGTCGCAATTTCTCTCGATGTCGGCCGGAACAAGGTCATTGATCTCACGAAAAAGCTGGGAATCAAGGGGGTCCGCAGATCGTGCTCGATTGCTCTTGGCGATACCGGCATCACGCTGCTGCAGCATACGTCCGGATACGCGGCTTTTGCCAGCGGCGGCATGAAAGTCACCCCCTATGCCGTGCTTGAGATCTACGATTCACAGGGCAAGACACTGTATGTCCACTCGGAGCACGGTCCGAAACCGGAACGCGTAATGCCGCGGCGGGTGGCGGAATCCATGAACATTCTGCTGAAATCCGTTGTTGACGGCGGAACTGGACGGCGTGCGCAGCTTGAGTTCACGAATGCCGTCGGCAAAACCGGAACGAGTTCCAGCTATCGCGACGCCCTGTTCATGGGCTTTACGGGACAATTTGTGACCGGCGTCTGGTTCGGGAATGACGACTACCGGCCGATGGTGAACCGGTACGGCAAAGGCGTAACCGGCGGTAGTTTCCCGGCGCAGGCCTGGCAGACCTATATGGCTGCAGCCCACCGTACGATGGATATTCCGACAATACCGGGCCTTCAGCCGCACCCCGTCCAGGTCGACGAACGTGCACGCTTAGCACGCCTGCGCACAAGCGACCCGACGTTGGCGCCGTCGACATCCAACCGCAATGCACCAGCCAGCGGACGCTTGCCGGCGGCAACACGCAAGGTTCTTGAAGCCTTGCGGGCCAAGCTTAAGGGGCTGAAGTCTGCACCTGGAGAGTCCCCCGCCAGTGCACCCAATCAGCCAGACAGGGAAAAACGACCGGATCAGCGCGCGAAGCGCACGATTGCGCCCGAAGCCAAAAACAGACCTGTGAAGTCACTCTGACATGGCCGTGTCGTCACAACCACTAAGCGGTTATCGTGCCGGATTGCGCCGACTGTGGCAGATCCTTAAGTCGTTGTTTGCGCGTGTCGCGTTCTTTGCCACGGCAATTGCGATCGGGATGACATCAAGCTGGTTTTCGGTTCATCGCGGTTTGCCGTTCAACACAGAGACGTTCGGGCCGTGGGTCGCGTGGCACTTTGCCGGCCAGTCGGCCAGTGAACCATATACGCGCGGACGGTTTGCTATGTCCGGTGGCTTGCCGCTGAGCGGTGACCGGATCGTTCGCCTTGAGGCACGCTTCGACGACGACGGCCGGCGCCTTCATTCGTCGTGCGTCTACGAAGTGTCCGGTCAGATGATTGACGCCCGATGGTGGACGCTTGCAGCATTCGACTCGGCTGGACGCCTCATTCCAAATGAGGCGCAACGTTACGGCTGGAACACGGCGACTACCGCTCTCGGTGCTGACGGCCGATTTAGCATTCTACTTGGCCGCGACGCACATTCGGGCAACTGGCTGCCCACTGGCGCTGCCGGACGGATGGTCGTTATCTTCGAGATCCAGGAGCCTGCCGTTATCCCAGCCGACACCAATAGCGAAGAGAGCGCCATCAAGCCACCATCCATCAAACGGATTTCGTGCTGATGCTGGGCAAACTTCTACCACGCAGTATTCGCCTGTGGCTGATGTTCCTGATCATCGTCGGCATCAGCCATATCGTGACCACGTTCTGGCTCGCCAGCGGCTCATCAACGACGGATTTCCGCGCGCTGGTAACAGGACTGCCGTCAAACCGTTTCTCGCTACTGGAGACGCTGACGCCGGAAACACAGCGTCTGCCGTTCATGATCCCGGAATCCCACTACGCTGTCTGCCCGTTCGATACCAGTAACGGACGCGTTCTCCTGGACGTCCGTCTTGAAGATGTCGGCTGGATTCTGTCACTGCATGCGCCGGACGGAACGGTGATTTACTATGCGCCAGGCGCGGCTGATCGCGAAACGAACCTCAGGCTGGTTCTTAAACCGCCCGGCGGGCGCTTTCTTGGTCTCCCAGTCGGGGGCGTTGGCCCGGGGCCGGAAATCCCTGAGGTTCAGCTGGAAAACCCAAAGGGTGTGGCCATTCTCCGTGTGCCACTCTATGGGTTGAGCTATGCGGCACTTGCCGTCAACGCGCTCAAGCAATCGTCTTGTCGCGAGGTCCAGTCGCCGCGATTGCGGACCGCAGATCGGCCCGCGGGTTAACATGATGTCGGCAGTTTACTGACTAACCGCGCCCTATGCCGCGGCGGGCATTTCGGTCATGCGCTCAACCCGCCATGCTCGCGGTGCGTAGGCAATGATGCCCGCCCCCTGGCTGCGGGACTCGCTCGACAGACTCGTCGGATCGCAGCTCCATGTCTCAGCCAATCTGAGAACATGCTCTGCCATCGGGTGGACAATCAATCCGCCGCCGATATCGCCCGAACGCCCCTCGACCCCGCGGATTTCGTAAAGCGAAAGACCAAGAGCCCGCTCCTGGCGGCAGGGGCGGCCACTATCCCACACGACCTGAGTGTCTAGGACGGCGTAGCTGCGCTGCAACTGGCCATCGGACCAGCGGGCCCAGGCGTGCAGATCGATAATGTCATCGTTCGCAAAATACTGAACCTCGCCAAACTTCTGGCCAAGTAGCGCGATGATCGGGCAGCACTTATCGACAAATGGAGCTGGTGCCGGATGCGGGAGCGGCAGCCCAGCGACGAGTGTCCAGCCCGACACGGGCGGTGATACAAAGACGCACGAGGCGCGCAAGGCCGGTTCGTAAATCGCGCTTGTCCCGGTCTTCCAGTTTGCCGGACGGGGCGCGACCAGCCCAAGCGCGGCAACAACTGCGGCCTGATCCGTGCTGCGGACAGCGAGCCAAGCCATGTCGCGCCCAAACGGAACAGGCACATCCGGGCGTGAATCAAAGACGTAGGCCCGGCCTGGCCGAAACCAGATATAAACAAGGCCGGCGAACAGAGTCGTGATCAGGAGCAGCGTCGAGACGATCGGAATCATGCGCGAATCTCCATGGGCGCATGACATAGCGTTCTCCAGACGCGATCGATGATTCAAGCCCCCATCTCGGATGATCTGAGAATTCGCTGTATCATCTGGGGAAAAGCGCCACAGCGCTGGGGCGCCGTTATCATGCGTAGATCGACCAGCTCGCGACCCCTCGAGGTAGCGGGGTCAAAGCCCTCTCGGAGCCGCAGAGCTGGTCATCAATCGTGGCCAAGACGTCTGAGAGAGGGCGGTGACGCAGGCACACATCGAAGCCGAAGCACCGACGATGCAGTCTTAGACCAAAAATAAAACAAACGATGACATGCAACGCGGAAAGCGGCGCGACTCCTGCGAGCCTGTGGATAATGCGCAAAGCCGATGCAACCGCAGGTGCACCAGTTCGCCATTTCCCATGGACGTATCGCCCTGTATGAAGGATGCCATCGGCCGTCCGACTGGCCTTTGCCCGGTCGCGCCCGAATTCCCATGCCTTTTGGAGGTGAAATTGTCTACATCTGGGTCAGTTCCATACGTGGGTGGTGCGGCCCAGGGCCGAACCGCGGCTGATGAGATCGACTTCATGATCCACGGCCAAGAGATGCAGTTCGTCGAGATTGAGCTTGACCCAGGCGAAAGCGCAATCGCTGAAGCCGGAGCCATGATGTTCAAGGACGCCACCATCGATATGGACACCATATTCGGTGACGGCTCGCAGCAAACCTCTGGCTTCTTCGGCACAATCGCTTCTGCGGGAAAGCGCCTTCTAACCGGCGAAAGCCTGTTCATGACGGTTTTTACGCACCAGGGGCAAGGCAAGGCACGGGTTGCCTTCGCAGCTCCGTATCCCGGCACCATCCTGGCGTTCAATCTTGCAGACCTTGGCGGCAAGCTCGTTGCGCAAAAAGATGCGTTTCTTTGCGCCGCAAAAGGTGTGTCAATTGGCATCCACTTCCAGAAGCGGATTATGACAGGGCTGTTCGGCGGCGAAGGCTTCATCATGCAAAAGCTGGAAGGCGACGGCTTCGCCTTCGTGCACTGTGGCGGCTGCCTTGTTCAACGTGAGCTTGCCGATGGCGAAGTGCTTCATGTTGACACAGGCTGTGTCGCGGCCAT
Source organism: Pseudomonadota bacterium (assembly GCA_039039985.1). Taxonomy (GTDB): domain Bacteria; phylum Pseudomonadota; class Alphaproteobacteria; order Rhizobiales; family Hyphomicrobiaceae; genus JBCBWG01. Next base: position 22,834 of record JBCCOV010000048.1, read on the forward strand.
GACACCAACCATCGACTTCGACGTGGTGCGCGCGGGTTCCGTAAAATCGATGATTTTCGGCGGAGAAGGCGTATTTTTCGCACAACTCAAAGGTCCGGGTAAGGTTTGGCTGCAGAGCCTTCCGTTTTCCCGCCTGGCCGGCCGGGTTTTGGCCAATGCGGGGCCAATGGGCGGAACCGGTGAAGGTTCAGTGCTTGGCCCCGTTGGCGGGATATTTGACGGAGATAACAGATGAGGCGTTTTGACGTCCGCCGCTCTTGTCAATCAACCGGGACCGGACGGGTACTAAAACAGTGGAAGCGCAAGCCAATTGCTTGTTAACTAGGATTAACCGTCGGCCTGTTCATCAGCGTATCGTAAACGGCGTCGTCTGGGGCGGAGGATTATGGCAACATTCGCGGCTAAACGCCTAATATTCGGGGAGATTACGGTTCCCACGGGGCGCGAGCCTCAGGGGGCGGATCTGCGGATTGGCGTGAGTAAGCTAGACCGCGTGCCACATTTCAACCTATGCCCGCCCGCACTGGTGCCCACTTTTCAGGCTTTCACGCATTATGGCACGGTTGCTTACGTCCGATTAACTATGATGAGTCACGCTATTGTCTGGGCCGTGTGGCGGTTTCATCAGGCTTACTGATGCGGCCAATGTCTGTCATGAATGTGAATGCGTCCTGGGTGGATTTGATGTCGAAACGCATCGCTTTAACTTTCGCGCTCGCCGCAGCCGGCGGATTGTTAGCCCTATCGCCTGCGTCGGCTCGTGCTCCTGGCATTCTCACCGCACCGAACAATTCTGTTCCCGCCTGCGTGACGCCTGGGCGGTTGATGGCATTCGTGACGGACCGGAACCGCAATCTCGCAGCGCGTTTCGAAATCCTGGCCCTGCTGTACATGCAAATTGGAACGGAACTCGGCATCCGTTGGGACTATGCGTTTTACCAAATGCTGGTGGAAACCGGGTTCCTGACCTACAAGGGCGACGTGCGCGAGCGCCAGAATAACTTCGCCGGTATTGCAGCAACCGGTAATGGCGTGCCGGGCGAGAGCTACCGGACCGTTGAAGATGGTGTGCGGGCGCACCTCCAGCATTTGCTCGTTTATGCGGATGTCCGGGTCGACAATCCGGTGTCCGATCGCACGCGGAAAGTTCAGAGCTGGCGCGTCTATCGCGGCTGGCCGCGGCGCCTTGGCCGTCCAGTCAACTTCCGAGATATGGCTCGGAAGTGGGCACCGAACAGCCGCGGCTATTGGCGGACAATCAACGGCGTTGCGCGGCGGTTTGAGCGTGGCCGATGCCGGCAGGATGATCCCGCACCGGTCGCAAACCTCCGCAATCGCCAGCCCGAGACGCCGACATCAACGGCGACAGTGGGGGAAAAACTGGCTCGGGCGGCAGTTACGCGCGCGCAGAGCTCCGGAACAGCGACACGCAGCGCCCTTGGCGCGAGCGAGTCTGCGCGGCGGCCGGTAGCCAGTTCCTCGTCGACAACACGCAGCGTTTCTGTCTTGAACTCCGACACACGCAGCGGTGCGGCCGCAGACCGCGTACGCGATGACGGCCGCAATGCCGTCCGGAGTGCGACAAGCAACGCAACGCCGAAAGCCGAAACACCGTCGGCCGAGCGGACGTCGCAACGCACCGCCTCTGTGTCTCCGTCAGTTGGCCGCTTCGCCAGCAACTTTATTGCGGCCCCGGTTGCGCCCGAGAAGGAAGCCCCCAAGTCCTGCCGGGTCTGGCAGGCCAGTTATGGCGGCCAGCGGGCCGTTATTATCAAATCTATCGGTGGTGATCACGTGAATTACACGGTTCTCGATGTAAATGCGGACCGTGAGCAGCGTGAGATCGAAGCCTATGTCGCCGCATACGCTAAAGGGGGCAAGACCGTCGGCCGGTTCCCGTCCCAGACCAAGGCATTGGCCAAAGCCTTTGCGCTTTGCCCAAGCGCAGCGCGGCGCCAATAACTTCTCGAGCAAAACGAGGCTGAACAACAGTCGCCGGTGCCTCGCGCGATTCCTTGCGCCAGGTCATCGGCGAGCGAGTGTGGAGAGCGAGCGTGGGGGAGCCTTGTTCTTGAGTTATTCACCTGACCGCCATTCAGCGGTATCGCGTGATGCGGGATGGATCTTGCAGATCCGCCGCGTCGCCCTGTTGCTTCTGGCGAGTGCGACCTGGCTTTCGGTTGTCTGGACCAACGACGCCATCGCCGCGCCACCAATCCGGTTGATCCCAGGCAACGAAGTGCCGACGTGCGTCACACCGGAACGGCTTATGGTCTTCTTGCGGTCGCGGAACCCACGGCTTAACCGCCGCTTCCGCCGTATCGCCCACTGGTATGCCCACCATGGGGAACGCTGGCGGGTTCGCTGGGACTACGCGTTCTATCAAATGGCGTTGGAGACGAACTTCCTGACCTATCGCCGACCGAACGGGAAGTGGGGCGACGTCAATCCGCGGCAAAACAACTTTGCCGGCTTGGGCACAACCGGTGGCGGCGTGCCGGGCGATAGCTATCCGGATGTCTCAACGGGCGTCCTGGCGCAGCTGCAGCATCTTATCGTCTATTCCGGAGAACGCCTTGCCAAACCTGTTGGCCACCGCACGCGCCTGAAGCAGGACGTCATTCTCAGCTTGAGCAAGCCGGTTGCCGCGCGTCGCCCTGTGACATTCCAGGATCTGTCAGGGCGTTGGGCCGTCGACCGTCGCTATGGTCGTTCGATCGAAGCCGTTGCGAGTCTGTTCCGAAAGCGGTTTTGCGGGGGACGGGCAGACCGACATCTGGCCCGGCGTCGGCCGCCGGAACCGCGGCAATCGACACGCCGGCAGCAACGTTCCAGCGAACGCACCGTCGCAGCAACAGCATGGCGCACGCGCACCAGCGAACGTCGTAGCAAACCACAATGCACGGTGAGCATTGCGAGCTACGGCGGCACGCGGACCTTGCTGATCGAATCATTCAAAGGTCGGCAACGCAATCTCACAGCGCTGGAAGTCGATCCGCGCCGGTCGGACGAAATGGCCGCGAGCTTTATTGCGCGCTATGCTGTCGGCGGCGAAACCATCGGAACGTTCCGTAATCAGCGTGCTGCATTGGCCCGCGCGTTTCGGATTTGCCCTGCAGCGGCAGAGCCGCGCGGTCGCGGATAGGCCTTTCTGTGTTTTTGCGTCCGCGCGCGTTGCCCTGCTGTCGCGGCGACGGCACTGGCATGCGGTCAGCGCTTGGCCAGTGGTTTTTTCGATCCGAATGCTACCTTGGCGCGCGCAGAATGCGCTCCGCTGCGGAGGACACGGTGCCGCCAATCAAACACGGCAGCCCGAGCTGCGCCTGTCCGGCTGCCCCCGCGACAACGCAACCCAGTGCGATCGCCGTACTGGCGGCACGGCTCCACCACGCC
>JBCCOV010000049.1:0-25664 GCA_039039985.1 Pseudomonadota bacterium
CCGTCCAAGTGTTCCGCGCCACGTTTGCGGAAGTCCGCATCGATGGCGGAGCGGCTGATGATAAGCCGGATGATCTCTTCATTTTTTAAGTCCTCACGCAACTTGGCGTGCAGGTAGTTGTAGATTTCATCGGCAAGGCTCTCTTGCGGCGGATAAGGCAGTTCCCCCGCTCGGCGGGCCGCCACAAACTGATCAGTTACCGCAACGAAAAGTCCCTCCTTTCCGCCGAAATAGCGGCTGATGAGCGCCAGGTTTGCCTGCGCCGCCTCCGCAATCTCGCGGAGTCCTGCTGCGTCATACCCGCGCCGGGCGAACACCGTGCGCGCGGCAGCGAGAATGCGCGCCTCGGTCGCCGCACGGTCTTTCACGGTACCTCTCGTCGTCTTAGTGTGCGCTGGTTTTGCCATGTCAACAAGTGTTTACATTAAGGGCGCTGCTGCGTAAAGAAAACGAATGTTTACATTGGTGCGCGTCATGCGGAACACCCACTAAGGAGACGTAATGGCCACAGAAATCCCTAAGCAATCACCTGCGCCCCTAAAAGCGGGCATGCTCATCTACCCCGGCTTTACTCTGCTCGATCTCGCGCGGCCGCAAGCCGTCCTTGGCATGCAAGCGGAAACCTACTTGGTCTGGAAAACACTGGACCCTGTGCCAAGCGATAGCGGACTCACGCTGAACCCGACACATACGTTCGCTCAAGTGCCGGATCACTTGGATGTGCTGTTCGTGCCCGGTGGGTTCACGACAAGCACGCAAATGGCTGATGATGAGGTACTCGACTTTTTGATCGAGGCAGGTGCAACGGCACGCTATGTGACGTCCGTGTGTTCCGGTGCACTGATCCTCGGCATGGCCGGTTTGCTCGATGGTTACCGGGCCGCGACTCACTGGGCCGTCTACGATGTCTTGAAGGCCATGGGGATCGAGACGTCCCCTGACCGGGTTGTTATCGATCGAAACCGCATGACGGGCGGCGGTGTCACGGCCGGCATCGACTTCGATCTCACGTTATTGGCGGAGTTGCGCGGCGAGGATGTCGCCAAAATCACGCAGCTCATGATCGAGTACAATCCTAAGCCGCCCTTCAACACCGGCTACCCCGACGCGGCTGGCCCCGAAATGGTGGCAATGGTTCACGCCGCCATGGGTGACACTCCATTGAAAACAGGCATCGAAATCGCAAAAAGCAAACGCAAGGAGCAAGTCCGCGCATGATTGGTCTCAAGCGTGCAGCCGTTTTCGAGGCGATGACGTTGCTCGCATTGTTCTGCGTGGCAATGCCTTTGAAGTACTGGGCGGGCGTGCCGCAAGCCGTGTCCGTTATGGGCCCGATTCACGGCTTGGCCTTCATGGTGTTTCTCTGGTTCGTGATCCGGTCTTGGGCAGAGGGCCTCATCAACGGTCTCGGGGCTCTACGCCTTTTCATTGGCGCATTCATTCCCTTCGGCGGCTTCGTGAATGAACGGTGGCTGCACCGTCTAACCGAGGATACCTGATGCTATACGACCTGACAAAAGTCGCTCACCTGATCTCACTGTTCGTTTGGATCGGAGGGATGGTTGCTGTCGCGTTGTCGCTGCGATACCCCGCCTTGATCCACATGAAGCCTCTGAAGGACTATGATCGTGCGGTCACAACACCTGCGATGATCATTGCGCTGCTGTTTGGTATCTGGCTCGGCGTGCAGGGCGGATGGTTTACCTCGGTTTGGCTCGGAACAAAGATCCTGCTGGTGCTTGCCCTCACCGGACTGCACGGTGCTTTGGTGGGCAAGTTGCGGCGTGCGATTTCTCAGCCGCAGGAAGAGCTCACACCGAGCGGCCCGAGTTTCTTGCCAATTGGTTTGCTGCTGTTAGTGCTGATTGTCCTTCTGGTGACGATAAAGCCGTAACAATTCCAGGATCGAAGTGGCCCAAGCTACGGATATGCTCCGACGCGTCGTGTTGCAGACCAGGGTACTCTGTAGCATTTGGCGAATGCGTCTGACGGCGGCATCGCCTGAAATCAAGGGATTAGCGATAGGTGGGCATTTTGGATTCTGTGACAGTTCTCTTGCGAATTATAACCCCACCCGGGGACGACAAGTTTTGGCTCCGAACAACAAAGCTGTAGATCCAGAGTCGGGTATTTTTCTGTGAACTCAGTTTAAGCTCAGGAGGATTTCGATGTCGCGTTGTGAGAGTTTTTGCAACAGCGCGCGATCATCTGCAGCGAGTCGCCCCCCGCTCTGAATGACTTCAGTAATCTGTCGAGCGATCTCGCTCGTTGATTGATAGTATAGCTCGGGCCTCGACCGGGTGAGGTCATCCACAATGCGGCGAAGGAGCTTCTTACGCCGTTCAGCATCCAGTTCTTTTCGTTCGTCATGTAGCATCGTCTTAGATCCAGACTTGAGCTGTCTAAAGGCGGAAGCTGTAACGTGAGTATGGCATGTCTGGATTGATGTGACGGCTGTCAAGGTGAGACGATGCTTCGAAGAATTGCACAGGTGCTTGACCAATGGAGCACCACACAGCCGTCCCAGTCCGCAGAGTTGCGAGCCGAGCCCCGGGACCCTACAGACTTCGCTGATCGCCTGCGGCTCATCAACGCGGATCCCTATCTGTGCGTCGCCGATGAAACACTGCGACTGATTTCGGTATTTGATGACCTGAAGTACGATCGCTCTGATCTCGATGTTGTTTCCGGCCCAATGAGGCTGCGCGCGTTAGAAAAGCTAAAACCACTGGGTTTCGTTCAGGTTTCAGGATCAGTATTTGAGAATAGGACCGACGATATCCGTTGCATATTGCCAAAGTTCAGGGCACTTGGCGCATCTCCGTTTGATGCCACGAGAAACGTCGAACGTCGCACGCAGGACTATTTCATACTCACGCCAACGCAGGCGGCGTGTCAGATCATTAATTCCTATCCGCTGGATAAGACGGTTGCGCTTTTAGAGACACTTGTGGTCAAGCATCCCGTCAATCTTCTACGCGTGTTCGATTTCCTTGAAGCCAACCCGGCACATGAATCCTTCTGTAAATGCATGGGCCATTTGATCCGACTGCAACGTGAGGCGGTCGCAACGGAACCCCTCAAGACCCGCCGGGCCCTGCGTTGACTATTCAACCGCATCGCCAAAGCAGGAATTCATGAGAGGCGTTCGCCATGGCACGCCCGTCTGCGAATGCGCTTAGAGTTATGTGGCCTGCAAACTCGATGATGGTTGGGTTGTGCTCAGATGTTGGTGGCTGCTCGTAGCCCTAAGCTGCCTCTCCGCCCAAAGCTGGAGTATGTCTACTTTCGGGTGCAAGCAGACACGTTTTCATTGCGCCTAGCATGACAGCTCATGACCCAACTCCGTCATCGCAAACCTTCAACTCTCGCACCGCAACGCTTAAGGGCCTTTGCTGTAAGCGGACTTGAGCAGAAGCAGGATCGTCGGCCGTGGCAATGGTTGCGATGGATCAACGACCCGACTTGGTAGCCCGGAAGTCGTAACCTTGGTCCAATCGTGCTTGTCAGGTTGATTTGCCTTCGATAGCGGACACAGCTAATGCAGCCACCACTAATGACTGACATCAAGTTGTTGCGGCGACTGACAGGCTTTGTCTTGGTGCAAGAGCTCAGGTTATGGGGCGAGATGCCGCCTTCCAGGCGTTCCTAACATCTCGACATTCGCATTGCCCGAAGGCGTAGCTCAATATTGCTCACCTCGGCTTGGCTTGTCAGCCGGTATTGGGCAGTTGCTGCAGACGCGATCATCACACAAGCGGCACAGTGTGCGACGTTCCATATCCGTCGGATCCATGGACGTCAGTATCTTGTGCAGGATAGCCGCGAAGGTTTCCTCCTCCGCCGTGGACAACGACGCCAGCAACGGTCGAATGGCGGCGAGACGGCCTTTCAAGAGCTTCTCGCGGACGGCCTTGCCACGTTTGGTGAGATAGAGAGCGATTGCTCGTTTATCGCGTCCTTTGCGACGTTCAACGAGGCCATCGGCGACCAGCCGATCAACCAATCGGACTGCTCCCGGGTGGGACAAGCCGAGAATGTGCCGTAGCCTGTCGTTCGATGGACCAAACCCGTATCCGATGACGACAAGTGCGGCGGGTGTTTCACCGGTGTGGCTGAGGATCTCGCGCGCCGTGTTCTCGATGCGATCGGTGATCGCGAGCGCGACAACACCAAGCAGATTTGCAGTGCGATTCGTCATGTTGAAACATTATGTGCACGCCGCACATGTTTCAACTTGACATTGTGTGCGCTACGCACGCAATTTGCGTGCGCTATGCACATAATGAAGCCACGTCAGGGAGCATGGTGCGCGGAGAGAAAACCTGTCTTCCCCCGGGCCTTGCTGGAAACACGTGCTTTCAGAGCGCAGCGCATAAAGCACTATCTGTGCGTGGGATAATCGGCCTCGGCTTCTTGAGGCATCGCGAATTAGGGAAGGGGGCGTTTCGTGGAAAGCCAATCGAAGAAGCAAGCTGCCAAATCGCCAGGCTCGGTCGGTGGTCAATCGCGTGAAGACGTCGGGCAGCACGTGTTCTGCCCGCATGACCGGCCGACTCTACATCACGTCAGCTTGTTCGTCGCCGACCTCGAAGCGTCTAAGAGGTTCTACATCTCCGGCCTCGGGTTCACTCTGCGGGAGGAATTCCGCGATATCATCGGGCGCCGAGCTTCAGGCGCGTTTGCTTTTGGAGTGGCGAGTATATTCCTAGAGGCGGGTGACGGGCGGTACGTTGAGCTTCACCCCGTCGGACAAGGCGCAATGTCTCCGCCCGGGTTTCCATTAAATCACTTGGCACTTGGCGTGGCAGATGTTGATGCCGCATACGCGCGTGCACTCAGCGCCGGCGCGACGCCGTTCGACATTCCGGTGCCTGGACAACATTGGGATGGTGCACCGCTCGATGTGATCATGTCGGGCGATCGTTCCGAGCCTATGCGCATGGCATTCATCCAGGGTCCGAGTGGTGAGCTGATTGAGCTGTATCAAGCGGACAGCGCGAGCAGCAGGCCCGATGACAAGACAGCTTAGAGAGGTCGTTATGCTGGACAGTCTTAAGAGAAGCGCCGCTGGATGGGATGCGAATAACCCGCCCAAGCTGGTGTTTTTGTTCGAAGCACGAGTGACACTTCACCTTCCCGCGATGGATGTGGGGCTGACATCTGAAGGCCAGCGCATGATCTTTTTCATCAAGGGCGGCACCTTCGACGGACCTCACCTGCGCGGACGTGTGATACCGGACGCAGGGGCAGATTGGGTACGTATTCGCCCGGATGGCACGGGCGTTCTCGATGTGCGCTTCTGCCTGGAAACCCACGACAAGGCGCTGATTTACGTCTATTGGCAAGGCCGGTTCTGGTCGCATCCAGACGACGCCGAGTATGCGCTCGATCTCGAAAAGCCCGACGATCCTGCAGGTGCGTGGCGCTACTATTTTCGCGCTGCACCGCAGTTCGAGACTGGTGAAGAGCGCTACGCATGGCTCAACAACATCATTGCTGTGACCAAGTCTCGAACCGGCGACGGTGGCCCTATTCACCGTGTTTTTGCTGTTGCGTAATACGGTCGGCATGCGGTTCGTGAAGGGGCGCAAGTTCACGGGCAGGCGACGGCCCAGTCTTTCCGATCGCGACGCTCAGGCCCGAGCGTACCGCTGCAGATAAGCCGTACCGTGCCACGCTAATGACGCCGGCTGCTTTTCTGGCAATGGGCGCGATCGCGTTCTGGCGCCGATCCTGCCCGCCCAGGTCGAAGAGTCGTCTCCTTCCGAGAACGACTCACAGTATACGTTGCTATCGACACAAAGGCACTTGGAAGCGAAGTATGACAGCGCGTGATCCCCAATCCATGGTGAGATTTTCGCTCTTTCCGACACAGCTCGGCGACTGTGGCATTGCCTGGCGCCAAGACACAGTCGTTGCGACGAGTCTCCCGGATACCAGTTCTGTGGAAACCAGCCGCCGTTTGGCGACGCGGACCGATGCGGTGAAGGGCGAGCCGCCACCTGCCATCCAGCGCGCTATTGTATCGATGACCGAACTGCTCGAAGGAGAAAGACCGGATCTGAGTTACATCAGCTGCGAATTCAGCGGGCTTGATGCCTTCGCGATTGACGTCTACGCCGCCACGCGCGACATCCCGCCAGGCGAGACGCAGACTTACGGTTCCATAGCGTTACAGATCGGCAATAAGCAGCTTGCCCAAAGCGTTGGACAGGCTCTCGGTCGCAACCCGTTTCCGATCATCGTCCCCTGTCATCGGGTTGTTGGCGCAAAGGACAAACTCACAGGATTTTCAGCGAATGGTGGCATTGAGACCAAGCTCAGAATGCTCGCGATAGAGGGCGCTCAGATTGGCGAAACGCCAGGATTGTTTGCTGACCTTCCGCTGGCTGTGAAGCCAAAGAGGTGAAGGTCTTCTGATGGCTCTTGCCGGCACGTCGCGCGTCACGGAGAAAATTCTTTTCGATATACGAAACCAAGCCGCCTGATGAGACGACCTGGCTGCAGTTTGCTCGTTTGGTCGAGGTGAACAATGGCGTGTGGGGTGGCTGTTGGTGCATGTGGTATCACGCCAAAGACGCGCGAGATGATCCCCCAGAGGCGAAACGCGAGGCGAAAGAATGTCTCGTGCGGAACGGCCGGGCGCACGCCTCCCTCGTTTTCGAAAGTGAGGACTGCGTCGGCTGGTGCGAGTTCGGTTCACCAGAAGAGCTTCCTTATATCCATAACGAGCGGGCCTATCTCACAACCAACCCAACGCTGCCCGACTGGCGGATTACCCGCTTCTTTTCCGGCAAGGGCCATTGTGGCAAGGGGATCGCGTCCGTTGCTTTGAACGGCGCGGTTGAGCAAATCAAAAAACTAGGCGGTGGGCGCATCGAGGGATATCCGGAAGACACCGAGGGCCGAAAGGCCTCGCCAGCTTTTTTGTTCAATGGATCTTTGTCCATTTTTGAACGCCACGGCTTCAAGCGGTCACGCATGATCGGCAAACACAAATGGGTCGTCACCAGAACCGTCCGGCGTGCCCTTGTCGCAGACCGTTCCCGGCGCTGACGCGTGCCGCGATCAGAGGCAAACGCTTCTTTTTCGGGAGTGGGCGTCATCAGATTTAATCCCGACAGCGTAGCCGAATGAGCCCCAAAGCCCTGTCCATGGACCTAGCGCCGTCTGGTCGTTGCAGTACCGGCACGGTAGACCATGTCCATTCCTTCAATTCGGCCTCAATGACGTGGGCAAGACATGCTGCACCTGCTCACGGCAGGTTATGGCCCGAAGACGACTCTTGACCAAGCGCAGGGCTATGTCCGCTAAGAGGTCATAGAGCGGACGCTTTCGTTGCATCTCGCTACGGTACCATCTCTTTGTTCCCACTCTCCCAACTCCAAGGCTTGTTCAGCACGTTCTTGCGTTGGCCAGTACTGTGTACTCTCTCGCGTGAATGGCAGTCCGGAATTGCGGATTCGCTGTGGCAGTTAGATGAGACCGCGCGGCGGAGGGGCCGCGAGGCCAGCGTTTGGAGCGGCCACCGCTTCTCTCGATCACTGACATCGTCGCAGCGCACGACCGTCTCGTGAAGCACGGTGATGCGATTGCCTGCCTAGCCGAAGACCTAGGCGTATCCCGTATGACCCTCGTCCGCGGTTTCGACAAGCTAGGACTGGAAACCTACGAGCGAAATCAGTCCGCTAGGATGCGAGTGCTACGAGCTGACCAGCAGTGTGAGCGTGCCATCGGCATATCCTATTATCAGTGTTGGCGCATGTTGTGTGGCGGAGGCACCTGTTGCCAATGGCATTCGCCGCAAGGCCGCAACTGCAGCTCGGGCCTTTGCCCGCCCCGCGCGCGGTGCAAGTGAAAGCATTGAACCGTGCGAGAACGAAGTTCTAGTAGACCTAAAGGGAGTAAGTTCGAACCGCCTTCTCCCGATTTTGCTCCGTTGGGCGGAGCAGTTGGATTGCCCCGGTCTAGATTAGTTGATCCGCATCACTTCGCTGGGAAGAGTCTGCCGCGAGTCGAGCCGACGTGCTGCCTATAGGCTAATCTGCTCGCGGGGTGCCGCCGTCCCTAAGCTGCGAGGTCGATCGCAAGACTTCGGCGGAGTGTGAAGTTGTCAACCTCGGCGAGAACGAAGGCCTGGGTGCCGGAGTCAAGGTGGGCCACCTTGGGCGTCGATGCTTTGAGCAAGAGGCCGCGCGCGTGGAGCCCTCTTGCTGTCGTACTTCGTGCGTGAGTTCAGGTCGAGCCTCGCATTGCGTGACTTAACATGTCTACTCTTTGGCGAGAGCCGCCACTATGCTGCAACGAGCGCGTGTTGCGAAGGGCCTGGGCTGCCATGGGCTTGTGCAGCCATGCTGTGCTGCGATCGCCACGGAGGTGACAAAGTTGACCCAATACCTTCGCTGCGCGACGCCAAAGCGTGTGTTGTCCTACGCGGCGGGAGATCGCAAGGAACTCAGCGCAATCACTAGGGACTGCACCAATCCGATGGAGCCAGAGATTGGCTTAAACTGATGTACGTCGGCGCTGTCGACCAAGAAGCACACGGAGCCGTACTTGGCGAGTGGACTGCTCGGCACGTCTGTGATCGTCAAAGTGGGAATGCCGCGGATCTTCGCATCCCGCACGACCTCGACAACTGATGGCGCATATTCTGCAAACGAAACTGCCACGAGAAGATCGCCGGGCCGCATCGTCGCCACCTGCTGCAGAACCATGCCGCCGACGAAGTCGAGGAACTGGCATCTCATCTCGAGACGGATGAGGCCGTACGCGAAGTAAGAAGCGATTGGGAACGCGCGTCTTTGGCCGATAACATATATATGTTCTGCATCGTTCAGCATGCTTACCGCTTGCCGCAAATCATCGGCGTTAACGGTTTGTTTGAGCTGTTCCAAGCTAAGGGCCGACGCGTCGCAGAACTGCTGCAGGATCGCGTACGGGTCGTCGCCGGACAACTCCTCGAGTTGCCTTTTGTGTTCGAATATTCGTTCACGATAAGCCGGTGAGCCTTCTATCAGTCGAACCCTGAACACCTTCTGCATCTGGGAGAAGCCTGAGTAGCCAAACTCCTTTGAGAAGCGGATCAGCGTTGACGGCTGCACATCGCAACGTCCGGCTAACTCGGCGACGGTTGCCAATGCAAATGCGTTCGGATCATCGAGAGCCCTTTGCGCAATACGCTGCAAATGCGGGCTTAATCCGTCGTAAGCCTCATGAATCCTGTGCCTCAGCGTGTCGTACGAGGCGGGTGCGTCTGCTCTCATCTTAGGGATCTCTCGATTCACCTGAAGGTGTTGATGTTGGCGCTGGGCGTCAACTTTGCCTTGTCGCGCACCACCAATGAATGGCAGCCGAACGAATGTTCAATTCACGATTGACAAGTTCTGTTGACGTGGCGTAGCTGTATTTTGATTGAACATTCATTCTTTTTGAATTTCTAGAATTTTTGTTCAATTTCCCGAAGGGTGGCAGCGGCACGCAAGCGACGCGTTGCAACAACGAAGTGCGCACGTAGGCGGGCCGCTATCCCGTATCACGAAGCGCAGCCCCGGGACCAATTGGGAGTGACGCCAAAACGGAGGATGACGTCGTGTCAGGTGGAATCTCACGTCGCAAACTACTTCGAACAACAGCCGCCGTCAGCGCAGCCGGCGGTCTCGGCTTCATGGGGCCATGGAAGCATACCCGTGTTTATGCCGCCGCATCTGACAAACCGATCAAGATTGGTCTTACCCACGATGCAAGCGGCCAATTCGCAAACTCCGGTCAGGCCGAGAAGCGCGGCACGATCATGGCAATTGAAGAGGCGAATGAAGCCGGTGGCGTGCTTGGGCGCAAGATCGAATATGTTTGGATGGACACGGAAACGAATCCGCAGACGGGAACCCGTGTCGCTCAACGCATGATTACGCGTGAGAATGTTCACTTCCTGGTTGGAGCCATTCAGTCGGGAACAGCCAACGCAATCAGCCAAGTCGCACAAAAGTACGGCTGCATCTACTTCAACACCAACTCAAGCTCGCCGACGGAATCCGGGAAGAACTGCCATCGCGTGAAGTTCGTCTGGGACGGTAATGGTGAGAACTTCTCGCGTGCGGCGGCCCGCAACGCCATTAGTGCGTTCGGGAAAAACTGGTACCTTATATATAACGACTACGTTTGGGGGCAGAACACAAACGCCGCGACCAAGAAGGTCGCAACCACTTTCGGCGCAAACATTGTTGATGAAGTTGCAGTGCCGGTGGGCACCCGGGACTGGTCTTCGATACTCCTGAAGATCCAGCAGGCCAAACCTGACGTCGTCGCCGCGGCTGTTGGTGGGGATGACTTCAAGGTCATGCGTCAGCAGGTGCGTGACATGGGGCTCGACACGAAGCCGGCGTGGATGAACAACCAGCAGGACTGGCCAGATGTTTACGGTCTGGGCGCGGCGTCCGCATTCGGCGTCTTCGGCACCACCTGGTACCACTACCTTGATCTTCCAGGAGTCTCAGACTTCGTGAAGCGATATCAGCAGCGCTATGAGACAACGAGGATAAACGTGCCCGGCAACGTAACCTACAACGGCTATGTTGCGATGCGTGAGCTCATCCGAGTCATTGGCGAAGTCGGCAGTACCGACAACATCAAGATCATCAAAGCGCTCGAGGGGCGGACGATGTCAGCTAAAGATCGCATGCAGCATCATGACGCCTACATCGATCCCAATTCACATCATGTGCAGCAAACGATTTATCTGGCACGCGGCAATAGCAGCCCACGCGACAAGACCGACTATTTCGAGATCTTAAGTTCTTCAGATCCGAAATCCATTCGTGCAAGCGCCGACGATACCTGCAAGCTCGAGTCCTACGACAACACGCCGAACTACGACCAGGGTTGACCTCCCTGACCCTGGACATTCATGGCATGGGCGCTGCGTGCGCGCGGCGTTCATGCCCTTTTTCTGGCGGTCGGCAAATCATCGAAGGTGCTGACATTATTAGTGCGTGCGAACAGTCATGGCCACTCTGTACCATTTAATTCCTCACATCATAAACGGCCTCGCACTCGGACTTTTGTTTGCGCTTCTGGCTCTTGGTTTCATGCTGATTATCGGCGTGATGGAAGTTATTAATCTCGCGCATGGGTCTCTATTTGCTTTGGGCGCTTACTTTGCGCTGGCGTTTGTCGCGCCGGATGGCGGGATTCCGTATGCATTCATGCAGCCCTACTATGATTTGCCGATCGCGGTACGATACATCCTTGCCTTGATCGTTGCGCCAATCGCTGTCGCGATTGTGGGGATGGGTCTCGAACTCTGCCTCCGTCGCACATATGGAACGGACCCACTCTACGGTTTGCTCCTAACTTTCGGTGCGGCGCTTGTATTGGAGGAATGCATCCGCGCGGTTTGGGGATCTACGGAGTATGCGCTTACGATTCCAAGGACTATTTCCGGCGGCTTCCTGTTCGGCGACTTGATCTATTCTACCTATCGTATCTATGCCGCGATTTTCGCTGCGAGTATGATTGGCGTGTTGTGGTTGTTCCTCAACAAGACTCCTTACGGTGCCGTGATTAAAGCCGGTGCCCATGATAGCGAAATGGTTCGCGCGCTTGGCTATGACTTGAAGCGATTGCGCCTCCTGGTATTCGGTTTTGGCGCGGCGCTAGCGGCAATTGCTGGGATAATTATGGCGCCGATTTGGGGCATACGACCGGTGGTCGGCGTTGACGCCGTCATTCCGGCCTTCGTTGTAATCGTTCTCGGTGGTGTGGGAAGTTTCTGGGGTGCTGTTTCAGCGGGCGTTCTAGTCGGCCTGGTCGTCGGAATCACCGCCGCGTTCCTGACGGACTGGTCATTGCTCTCGATGTACCTTTTGCTACTGGCCGTCGTGACGTTCCGCTCGCGCGGCTTGGCGGGCAAAGCCAGTGTTCTTGAAGCCTGAATGGCGACTGACGCGAGGATTGTGATATGAACGCAATGCAATACGACATCCGGCAGACCCGCGCGTTGATAACATGGCCGATGGTGATCGTATTCGCACTGTTTGCGACAATGCCGTATTGGATCGTTCAGGTCGGGCTTTATGAGTATCTGGCAGTGGAAATTTTGATTTGGGCAATTTTTGCGCTCGGGTTCAATCTCCTACTGGGCTATACAGGTTTGCCGTCATTCGGTCATGGCGCATTCTTTGGGATCGGCGCCTACGTATTTGGCCTCGCCCAGTTTCAAGTGTGGAGCAATCTCTGGTTTTGCTTGTTCGCGGCGATGGCGGTGACAGCGGCTGTGGGTGCAGCTTCGGCGCTCTTCCTGTCGCATCGCAGGGGCATCTACTTTGCATTGATGTCAATTGCAATTGGGCAGATATTCTTTTTCATTGCGTCGAAATGGACTGATGTAACTGGTGGCGAAGATGGCTTGCTAAATATACAAAGATTGCCAGCTCACTTCGGTGTATTCGAATTCTCGACGGCATCTAACACTGGTCTTTACTATCTCACGTTTGGAATTTTTGTTGTTACCACGCTCATTTTGTGGCGGCTGACGAACTCTCCATATGGCAGGATTCTGCGCGCAATCAAGCAAAACGAAACTCGCGTAGCGTTCGTTGGTCACTCAGTCTGGTTCTATAAGTGGACCGTCTTCACGCTGTCGTGTGCCACCTCCGGACTTTCGGGCGGCCTTTTCGCCATGGCGCAAGAGGGAGCCTACATAAACGTCATGAGCCTGCAGTGGTCCGGTATCATCGTATTGATGGTTCTGATTGGCGGAGGGTTTGTCAGTTTCTGGGGACCGTTGCTTGGCGTCGCTTTGTACTTCGTCGCACGGGATGTGCTTGGCGCCTACACGGAGGCATGGCTGCTGTGGTTCGGCCTCATGTTCATGTTGTTGGTGATGTTCAAACCAGAGGGCTTGGCGGGCATTGTACGAGATGTATCCCGCGGCTCCTGGTGGAGGCGTCCGGGATCGGGTGTGCCAGCGCAATGCGACGTCGCCACTCCGGTTCGAGGGAGGTAGGAATGGCAATTTTTGAAGCACGCCACCTACACAAGCGCTTTGGAGACCTGGTCGTATTGGAGGAAATCAATCTGTCGTTCGAAGCTGATCAGCTTGCCGGCATCATGGGCCCCAATGGCGCTGGCAAAACGACTTGCTTCAACGTGCTGACGGGTCGCTATCGCCCCAATCGTGGCCAGGTTTTTTTTGACGGGCAGAACATAACGGGGCTTGCGCCCTCACAGATCGTCCGCAAAGGGATTGCGCGGTCCTTTCAGACCATGAATCTCTTTGACGAATACACCGCACTTGAAAACGTGATTGTTGCTTTGCCGCGCGTGCGGGAGCGCGGATTGGCGATCTGGCATGCCGTTGACAAGGACAGTGAGGTGCAGGACCGCGGTGCAGATATCCTTGCCAGTGTCGGCCTTGCCAGGATGGAGCATGTTAACGCGAAGGCGATGTCTTACGGCCAACGGCGTGCTCTGGAGATTGGCGTTGCGCTCGCTACGGAGCCACGGATCTTGTTTGTCGATGAGCCGACGGCTGGTTTGGGCACCGAGGGGACAGCGCGACTTGCTGACTTGATCCGCAAGCTCAAGGAGAAAATGACAATTGTCATGATCGAACATGACATGCGCTTCCTGTTCTCGTTGGCTGATCGGATATCGGTCATTCATTGGGGACAGGTCATTGCCGAAGGGACGCCTGACGAGTTGCGCCGGAACGCCTGGGTGCAGCGCTCTAATCTCGGGGAGCTGGTCTAGTGCTTGAGGTCCAGGCGATTGAGACACTCTACGGCGAGTCCCAGGTGCTCTTCCAACCGTCCCTGACAATCGGCGAAGGCGAGGTTGTTGCACTGCTTGGAGCCAACGGGGTCGGCAAAACTACGATGCTTCGTTCCATTCTCGGATTGACGCCGCCACGCTCGGGGCGCGTCCATTTCGACGGGCGGGACATCAGCCGCCTTTCGACACACAAAATTGCCAAGCTGGGAATTGGTTGGGTGCCTGACGACCGACGAATTTTCCCGACGTTAACTGTCGAGCGCAACCTGTCGATCGCGCGCAAGAGTACGCGTTTCAAGCGTTGGGGTCTCAAGGAAGTGTTCGAGATATTCAGCGCACTCGAACACCTCATGGCGCGCGAGAGCGAGAACCTTTCGGGCGGTGAAATGCAGATGGTCGCCATCTCGCGGGCGTTGCTCGGATCGCCGGGCCTGGTGTTGTTGGATGAGCCAAGCCAAGGTCTGGCGCCCAAGATCGTCCAGGATGTGATGTCGACGATTCGCCTTATGAAGCAGGAAGGTGTTTCCGCCCTCATCGTCGAACAGAATGCTATCAGCGCGTTGTCAGTCGCGGATCGCGTCTATGTCATGGACCACGGCCAGATTATCCATGAAGGCCCGGCCAAGACGCTGATCTCCGACACCGCAGCACGCGAACGCCTGCTTGGCGTATAGTTGGAGGCGCCAGCTATGAGCATACCAATCCTACAGGTCGATCAGCTCGAAAAAGTCTATCGCACTGGAATTCTATCCCCGCGCGAGACCTTCCGGCTCAAGGCGGACTTTAAGATCGCGGAGCCTGCGATCGTTGGTGTCATGGGGCCTAACGGTTCCGGAAAGACGACCTTGTTCGAGTTGATCACCGGGTCCAATCGGCCGACACGCGGCAGGGTTCTTTGTAAAGGCAGGAACATTCACGACGTTCGCTATGGCGAGCGCGACCGGCTCGCGATCCACTACCATCAGTCGTACCAGGTACGGCACTTCGCGAAACGAAAGCCGGCCTTCCTTATGCAGGCTGCAGAATCCGACTATCCGGTGATTCATCTATTTGATGAACCGCAATTCAATACACAGGACGGCTACATCGGGTTCATGCTTGATTTTTTCGCGCGCCTACGCAGCGAGGGGCGGCTCGTGTTTCTTTGCGTACATCCGAACGAGCCGTTCCATCTCGAGATACTGCGCGACATTTGCGAGAGGTATATCTTCGTTCGCTCCGGCCGTCTCATTCATGCTCCGGATTTCCAGAGCCTGACTGAGCATCTGACCGTCAGAGACTATCTCGGCAACCTCCTCAATGAATGAGAGGCGCGTTATGCAGTCCGACCCATCCTCCAATCGGAAGCTCCGCGTCGGTCTCGCCGGTGCCGGGATGATCAGCCTTTATCACATGCGGGGCTGGGAGGTTGTCGAAGGTGCCGATGTCGTGGCCGTCTGCGACCCCGTCATCGACAGCGCGCAGATGCGTGCAAGCGAATTTGGAATCGACGCGGTTTTCGAAGACGCAGCCGCGATGATGGACGCGTGCGCTCTTGATGCGATCGACATTGCCGCTTCAGTCGGCGCGCATGCGCCCCTTGTACGCGAGGCGGCGGCCCGCGGCATCCACGTCCTGGTCCAGAAGCCGCTGACCGAGACGGTTCGCGAAGCGGAAGCGCTCATCAGCGACGTCGGTGACAGGGTCCGTTTCATGGTGCACGAGAACTATCGTTTTCGGCCGCACTATCTCAAGGTGCGAGAATGGATCGCCGATGGCCGCATTGGCCAGCCGAAGCATGCCCAGATGAATGTACGGGGCTCGGGACTCGTTTCGCTGAATGGGGAGACGCCGTTCTTGGTCAAACGCCAACCATACCTCATGGGCTTCCGACGCAACCTGGTGTTCGAGACAATGATCCACCATCTGGACGTCTTGCGACTGCTGTTCGGGCCGTTGTCGGTCGTGGCAGCGCGTCTGAACCGCCTGAACAAGAATCTTCCAGGCGAAGATACCGCCGCGATCTTACTGGAGGGGCCAGACGGTTTCATCGCCACCGTCGATGGTTGCATCGCGGCTCCTGGTTACCCCGATCTGCATGGCGACCGGCTGGAAGTGATTGGCACGACCGGTACGTTGGTCATGGACTACAACCGCGTCTTTCTCTTGGGCCATGAGGACGAGGGCTACGATGTGGACTTGATCGGGCGCTATCAGGAGTGCTTCACACATGCAATCGCCGAGTTTGTTACCGGCATCCGGGACGGTCGTCCTTTCGAGACGGATCGCCTCGACAACCTTGAAACGCTTCGCCTGATGGAAGCGTGCTATACCGCCGCGGGCGTGGAGGTGTGAATGCCGCCTGACACTGGACTCCCCGCCAACTTGACGCCGGAAATAGACCGTGAGGCACTGACCGGACAGTTCGATCTGGCCGGCAAGCTAGCGTTCATTCCCGGAGGATACGGCGCCATCGGCGAAGCACTCTGCTGGGCGCTTGCGATCCAGGGCGCAAGTGTGGTCGTCGCAGGGCCCAGTCGCGAAAAGGCCGAGGCATTGGCCGCGCGTCTTAAAACACGTGGTCACCGCGCCGCCGGCTGGCAGCTTGATGCCCGGGTTGTTCCCGAAATCGCATCTGTGGTCGATGCCATCGAGCACTCAATCGGCGGGATAGATATTCTCGTCAACTGTGTTGGCATACAACGCGAGCAGTTGCTTTTGGACGTCACGGAAGAAACGTTTGATACGATGTATCAAACCAACCTGAAGTCAGCGATGTTCCTGGCCCAGGCAGTAGCGCGGCGTCAAATAGAACGGGGAAACGGAGGACGACACATTCATCTACTCTCCGTTCGGTCAAAGCTTGCGCTGCGAGATCGTGGTTATTCGGCCTACTGTGCGACAAAGGGAGGCCTACTGATGCTGGTGAAACAGCACGCCATGGAGCTTGCACCGCATGGCATCACCGTCAATGGCGTGGCGCCGACGTTTATTCAGTCAGAGCGCATCCGGCCACATCTCGAACGCGAAGAGTTTCGCCGGTTCATCCTGTCCCGCAATCCCCTCGGCCGCGTCGGTGATCCGATAGAAGTTGCCGGCCCTGTCGTGGCGCTCGCGTCTTCGGCCGGCTCGTATACGACCGGTCAGATCCTCTATGTCGACGGTGGCGTCACCGCGAGCCAGTAGCCCAACAAAGGAGCACATGGAATGTCTTGGCCAATAGAGCACTTCCACTACGTGCCCGGTCCATCGAGCTTCATCGAGATGATGCCAGGCGCCATGAAGGCGGTATCGCAATGTGCAGGCGTCAAAGCGGGCGAGAACGTTGTCATTGCCTGCGACACGAACAAGTTGCGCTTGGGCGAAGCGCTAGCGGCTGCGGCATACGCCGTCGGCGGCGTACCGACCATTACAGCGTTTCCGCCGACTGGTGCCCACGGTCGTCAGGTTCCCGATCCTGTCGTCGGCGCCTGTGCACGTGCTGATGTTTACTTCCTTCCCACCAGCTGGTCGATGACACATACCGATGCGCGCATTGCTGCGCAATCGAACGGTGCCCGTGGCGCCACGATGTGTGAGGTGACTGAGGATTGTTTGGCCACTGGTGGAATTCTCGCCGACTTTGAAGCTGCCGACCGCCTGGGTCGCAAGATAGGCAGGCTCCTTGAGACCGCCAACGACATTCGTATCACGACGCCGTCTGGCACCGACATGCGCGCAAAGATCAATGGACGTCCTGTACAATACGAAACCGGCTTGTTTCGAGAGCCGGGCCAGTTTGGGGCATTGCCCAATAGCGAGCTGAATATCTCACCGATAGAAGGGTCGTCCGAAGGTGTCTTTATCGGCGACGTCCGGATCATGGGATACGGCGTTATCCGGGAGGAACCAGTGACGATTGAGGTGAGAGACGGAGACGTCTCGAACATCGCCGGCGGCCCCGGCGCCGAGTATCTGAAGACAACTCTGGCTTCGTTCAACGATCGCTCTGCGTACAATCTCGCCGAGTTCGCCGTCGGCCTGAATCCGGAGGCGCGCGGTTACGCGACGAACCTCGAAGGTCTCGGCAAACTCGGCTTCGCGCATCACGGCATCGGATCGAGCTACGCCATCGGCGGCTCTGTGAAGGCGCCTTGCCATATTGACGTCATCTACAAAGACGCGAGCCTCGAAATAGACGGTAGGCTCGTCCTCGACAAGGGGGAGTACAAGGGTGATTGAGTAGGCGACGCGTCATTGCGGGTGAGATACCCAGGTCACTCGACGGAGTGTATCGTACGACGCATGCGGCTTCGCAATGCCTTTGCATAACCGCAGATTGTTGATACGGAGGTGCGCGCCGGTTTCGATATGCGTTGTCGCGACGCCGATGCTCTGACCGTACTTGCGTATTGCGTATTGCTGATCCGCTGGAAGTTCGAACAAGTGCGATCTTAGATTACTGAGGGACGTCGGCCAGGAGGTTGAGTTCGCGTTGGCTGCCGTTGGCGCGTTGAACTGTTACGGTCTGGCCTTCATTCGCGTCGCGTAACAACGTTGCTGCCTGGTCAGAGGGATCTAACTGAATGGCATCAGCTACCCGCAATTGATCTTGACCGTTCGCGATACGGTCAGTCTTCTCAGTTTTACGCATTGTCGCCTCCTCAGAGCGCGGCGCCAAACCGACTGCCACCTCGCGGCAGCACAGCTCCGCGATCGAATACTCGCCGCGCAGACCCTCCAGAACAATGCGGATCTTCTCCTCGGCAGAGTACTGTTTCCGCGTCTGCCGATGGATCTCACGGACATGCTGTTCGGCCGATGATCGCAGCCCGGATTTCTGGCTCATCTTCATTCCTTGAAGGCTACGATGATCGAAAACTCCTTCCTTCCCGATTCGCCTCAAGCTGTCTCATGGTTGCTGGCAGGGAACAGTGCCAACGCCCCTCTCGCACAGCCATCGTTAGGGGTACTTCGAATGCACGAAGCGGCTTACGCGTGGCCCCTACCGAGTTGTATTCTCTGTGTCTTCAGAAACTGGCCTTGAAGAGGGCCATGCCCACTCATTGTCGCCGATCATCGGCTTCAAGTCTGCCGGGAACAGCATGGTCGGCAGGGATCACAGGCGTGTTGCCGTCTCGGATTGGACCAGGGCCGACCGTGCGCGTCTGATCTGTGTCTCCCTATGCAGTACATAGAGACCCGCGAGCATAATCAGGATGGCTCCGCCGATGGTCCAGCTGTCGGGCAATTCGCCGAACAGGAGGAAGCCGATGAGGATGGCCCAGAGCAGGCCCGAATACTTGAACGGTGCGACCAGCGCTGCTTCGCCACGCCGGAAGGCCTCGATCATGAGGGTGTGGGCCACCGCAATCAGGGCACCGCTTGCGGCGAAAATAGCGATGTGATGTGTTTGAACCGGCACCCAATTCGTAAATGGCAGCGTTGCGAGGCCTGCAAGCAGAACGACCGTCGTCGTTGCGGCAAGCACGGCGACCGTCGTCTCGGTTCCGGCAATGCGCCGTGTGATGAGATCGCGAAGCCCGCCAAAGATCGCAGCGCCAAGCGGAAACATGATCGCCCACTGTAGCGCTGCACTTCCCGGCCTCAACATGAACAAGACGCCGGCGAAACCGATCGAAACCGCGAGCCAACGTCGCCAGCCAACCTTCTCTCCAAGCACCAGCGGGGCCATCGCTGTGATGAAGAGGGGACCGGTGAACGACACCGCGATAGCGTCGGCCAGGGTGAGATGGCGCAGGCCGGTAATGAAAAGAAACGCACTTGCGATAACGCATACGCCCCTCAGGACCTGCCCCTTGACGTTGTAGATTCGTAGCGACGTGAGGCCGCCCATGCGCATGGCGTAGAGGAGGATCCAAGGCCACACCAACACGCCGCGAAGGAACAGGAGTTGACCGGTGGGATAGGTCTCCGCCACGATCTTGATGAGTGCGTCATTCAACGTCAGCACCGCAGTGCCGATCAGCATGCATGCGATGGCCGGCACAACCTCGTTGCGCTTCTCTGCCACGCCTACCACGCGAACCGTCATGTGTTACCCTCAAGCGCCCGATCGCAATCCGGCGCATACCTGTTTAAGAAGTCCGCAATGATCGCCATTGAAGACGTTTTGTGCAATCAGGAGCGTGCCGCCGCGCCCCGGGCGCGCAAATGAATGCGTTCCATCCAACCGGCTGGAGATCTTTCGCAACGATCGGTCTGGGCACGATGGTGGTGCCGCTCGACTCTGCGGTCAACGTCGCGTTTCCGGCGATCACGTCGGCATTCGGCGTGCCGGACTCCGGTATCCAGTGGGTGATCGTGTGCTACGTCATCACCAACGCGACACTCCTTCTCGTTTTTGGACGCGTTGGGGATCTATTCGGTCATCTGGCGGTTTTCCGTGCCGGTCTCGCGATCTCTGCCTTGGCCTTCCTTGGCAGCGGTATGGCGGAAACCTTCGAAATTCTGCTGATAACGCGTGCGGTCCAGGGCATCGGGGCGGCGATGGTGTTGAGTTGCGGGCCCGCGCTTGCCACCGCAGCATTCGACCCGACTGAACGCGTCAGAGCACTTAGCAGCTACGCCGCCGTGCTTGGTTTCGCCATGACCATCGGGCCATCGCTTGGCGGTCTGCTGGTGGAGCACTGGGGATGGTCAGCGGTGTTCTGGTTCAGGCTCCCGATTGCGCTTGCAGCACTCGCGGCGAGCTCTGCTGTCCTCATTCCGCGACAGGTACATGCGCCGGGCCGCTTGGATGCGGGGAACGCCCTGGCTCTCGCGACGGCACTTGGTGCGGTATTGGTCGGTGTCAGCCGCGCACGCTATGGCACGATGACCGCGTTGGAAATCAGCATCTATGCGGCCGTGTTCAGCGCGGCCGTCGTCGTGCTTCGGCGCGCCCCACGGGGCGGCGACAATGCGGTGATTGCCTTCTCGATGTTCCGCAGTGTCCGTCTCTCCCTGGTGACCGCGACTGGTATCGTCGTCAACCTGGTCGGCTTCGCAGTCATGCTGTTCGTCCCCTTCTACTTCGTGCGCACAGCATCGCTGCCGGTTTCTCTCGCAGGGCTCCTCCTCGCAGCGAGTCCACTCGGTATCGTGATCGGCGGACAGGCCGCGCCATATCTCACACGTCGGTTGGGTGCCCCGCTCACGGCGCTTTGGGGCGCCGCGGTCGTTGGCGTCGCAACAGCCTGGATCGGTTTTTGGCACCCCGGCGTTTCAGTTGGCCTGATGGGTACGGCGGCGCTCCTGCATGGGCTGGGCCTCGGCCTTTATCAAGTCGCTCAGCTCGATGTCTCGACGGCCGTGCTCCCACCCCATAATCGAGGTGTCGCCGGAGCACTCGTTATGCTCACGCGTACGTTCGGAGTCGTATTGGCGGCGAGCTCCCTGACCGCACTTTTCGTCTTCATCGAAGCAGACGCCCAGCATCTGGCGCCGGATGGAGCGTTTCTGTCCGCGTTTCAGAAGACGTTCCTAATGGCGGCCTCCGGCCTCGGCGCCTTTCTCGGGCTTAGCCTGCTCGTGCCCGGGGGCTGGCTTGGCGGACGAGCCGCACAGAACGGAGGTCCCTGAGTTTCACTTCCAACGCCCATGGTGCGAGGCGCGAACGAGTCGGTGGGACGGTTGCTGCCCACCAATCGTTCCGCAGCTCTGTGCTTCTGCGCAGTCTGTTGCTGCGAGAGGCTCTCCGCGATCTGCACATGTTGTGGAGCGGCACAGCGACTGGATGCCACCATTCGCATTGTTCAGCGTCCCTCAAATTTGGGCGGACGTTTGCCGAGGAATGCTTCCATCCCCTCCCGGAAGTCCTCGCTCATGTAGCACATCAAGATGAGGTCGCGACCGCCGCCCGGAGGCAGTTGTGGGCGCAGTCTTCGGAACGCTTCTTTCGTGGCCTGCATGGTCAGTGGCGCGTGCCTCGCGACCTGTGATGCAATCTCGAGTGCAGCCGGCATCACGTCGTCAGCCGTCTCCACCATCTCGGTGATCAGTCCGATTTCAAGCGCTTCTGGTGCTTCGATCATGCGCGCACGGAAGATAAGGTCCTTCGCTCGGGCCGATCCGATCATGTCGGCCAGGCGAGCGTAGTTCATCATCGACAGGCAGTTGCCGAGTGTCCGAGCGACCGGAAAACCGAACCGCGACTTGCGCTCCGCGACGCGCAGATCGCAACACGCCGCAATCGCTGCACCGCCACCGGCACACGCTCCCCGGATCGCAGCAATCGTCGGGATCGTGCACTGCTCAACCGCGCCGAGCGTTCGATCGATCCGTGCTTCGTAATCGAGTGCGTCCTGTTCTTTGTCGAATGCGCGGAATTGCGACATGTCCGTGCCGGCGGCGAAGGCCCTTTCGCCGGCTCCAGTGAGAACCAGTACGCGCAGATCTGGCGTTTCACCGACGGTTGCACAGATCTGTGCCAAACGCTCATACATCGCGAACGTCATGGCATTGCGAGAACTCGGCCGGTTGAACGTAACAACGCCGACATTGTCTCGGACTTCATAAAGAAGATCTGCTCCGGCATCCTTTGCCAGAGCCGCGTCAATCGAGATTTTTGCTTCTGCCGACATACCTGGTTCCTGTTTTCGAGGCGCCAACGCAGAGTGTTGGCCGTAGGTGTGTCTGCTTAACCCGGCCGCAGCTGCACCATTTTGTGGCGGGTCCTATGCGTTGACCACACAATGCTCCATGCTAGCGTACAACGGCGTGCGCGGTTGCGCTGAATACGTCCGCGCTCCGATTGTGTCGCGTGGATGGAGGATACGAAGTTGAGATTGAAAGCGCTACTGGTCGCCTGCACCATCACGATCGCAGTTCCATTCGGAGCGGTCCTGGCCTCCGACAAGCCCGAAAGCCTCACCATCATGTCTGGCCGCCAGGGTGGCTCATGGTACGGCATGGGAGCAGGTCTCTCAAAGATCTTCATTGAAGCGGGTGTGAAGACGAGCCCCGAGGTGGGCGGCGGGATATCGAACGTCGCCATGGTCGGAGCCGGGCGCGCCGAACTCGGCTTTTCGATGACAATCGTGCCGCGCATGGCAAAGCTCGGCATGGCGCCCTTTAAGCAGAAAGTTGAGAACGTCTACGCGATTGCTCAACTCGCCCCATCGGTCGTTCACATCGTGGTTTCCGAGGCAAGTGGCGTCAGCAGCATCGCCGATCTGAAAGGCAAGAAGTTCGCGACTCAGCCGGTCGGCAACGTCACGACTGAGGCATTCAAGGCTGTACTCGCCGCCAACGGGCTGAGCGAGACTGACCTTGACCTTACGCGCGGCGGCCAGGGCTTCGGCGCGAAGGAGATGAAGGACAGACGTATCGTTGGGTACACAGCAACAACGTCTCCGCCGTCACCATCGTTCGCAGATGTGACCCAGAGCCTTAAGGTCCGGTTCCTCGGGATCGATGACAAGACATTCGAGGCGATGAAGAAGAAGAATCCAGGCTTCTCCCGTGATGTCATCCCCGCCGGCACCTACAATGGGCAGACAAAGGACATCCCGACCGCGAACACCGCGATGCTGATCGTCACGAGCGATAAGGTCTCCGACGAGCATGCCTATTTCATCGCAAAGACACTTGGCGAGAACCTCGGTCAGATGCGCAAGGTTCACAAGTCGTGGTCCAACCTCACCGTGAAGGATCTGGCCAGTGTCAACTGGGTTGATCTGCATCCAGGCGCAGCGCGCTACTACCGCGAGGTTGGCGCCATCGAATAGGTCGAATCTCGCGCGGCGGAAGAAGCGCGGCGCAAACCGTCTACGATCCCGAGCGTGCTGAGGCCCATGCCTACCGGGACCAGACGCGCAATAACAGCGGGGATATCTCGCCATCGCGGGGGCGAGGGCGTGGCTATACGGCGCCCGCTCCCGAGGCACCAATCACGGAACGTAGCAGGCGCAGAGACGCTCTACAGCCTGCGCCTTCATCTCGATCCTGCTTCGGCAAACGTCAGGAGAATGGAATCCGGATTGGCAGGCGGTGAGCCGCAAGCGGCGAACTGCTGAGGCTCCGGTCTCAGGCGACGTTCTGTGTGATAAGACTTAATAGCAGCTGTCCAGCTCTTCCTGTTAGGCAGGTCGACTGGACACCGCAAGGGCCGCATCAACGAGATGATCTCCGAGGAAAACCGGATCGAGCGAATCCTCTCCCGCCGTACGCTCTTGATCGCCGTCGCACTTCTGATGTCGGCGTACCACCTCTGGACCGGCTACTTCGGCGCGGCCATTCCAGAGGTCCACTACCCGATCCATCTTCTTCTCGTCCTCGCCGTCGTCTTCATCAACACCGAGCGCCGCCACGCAACGCCTGCGCGCCGGATGCTCGGTGCCATGTACGATGCGATACTCGTGGCAATCGCGGCGGCTTGCACCGGGTACCTGTTCCTGAATGCGGAATATCTGACAACCCGAATGTCCCTGTTCGATCCAGTGACAACCGTTGAATACGTGCTCGGGATCGGACTGCTGATTGCTATTCTCGATGCGGCACGGCGCTCAGTCGGGTGGGTGCTGGTTATCGTACTCGTCGCGTTTCTGCTCTACGCGCGCTTCGGCGACTATTTCCCGTTCGCATTCTGGCACCGCGGCTATGACGTCGGATACATCATCGACTATCAATATCTGACGACCGAAGGCGTGTTTGGCGTCCCGATCGCGGTGATGGCGAATTACGTCTTTCACTTCGTCCTCTTCGGTGCGTTTCTGGTGGCCAGTGGCGCCGGCACCTTTTTTACAGACTTCGCCCGGGCACTCACGGGCCGCGCCGTCGGTGGCCCGGCCAAGACGGCCGTCACGGCGAGCACTCTGATGGGCATGTTGTCCGGGTCATCTGCGGCGAACGTGGTGACGACCGGTTCGTTCACGATCCCTGCCATGCGGCGCAGCGGTTACAAGGGCGAATTTGCTGCCGGCGTCGAGGCCGTGGCATCGACTGGCGGCCAGACCACACCGCCGATCATGGGCGCCGCCGCCTTCATCATGATGGAGTTTGTTGGCGTCAGCTACGCGACGATCATGGGGATCGCGATCATCCCGGCGTTCCTCTACTTCATTGCAATCTACTTCACCGTTGATCTTGAGGCGCGTCGTCTGAAGCTGAAGATTGCCGATGATGAGCGATTGCCCGCGCTCTGGTCGGTCTTGAAGCAACGCGGTTACCTGCTGATCTCGGTTGGCGTGATGATCTGGATGCTGACCGACGGCTGGACGCCGACGACGGCCGCAGTCTACGCCACGGGCTCGCTGCTCGCGCTGCTCGTTGTGTTTGATGCGCAGAACCGCAAGCGCATACACCTCGTCTGCTATGAGGCCATGTGCATGGCGCCGAAGATGGTCGCGGCGGTATCAATCGCCTGTGCCGTCGGCGGCATGCTCGTGGGATTAATCTCAATGACCGGCCTCGGTCTGCGGCTGAGTTCGATCATCCTCGACTATTCGGGCGGCCACCTCATCCTGATCTTGATCATGACCACGATCATGGGTGTTGTTCTCGGCATGGGTATGCCGACATCCGGGGCTTACATCATTCTCGCGGCTCTTCTGGCTCCTGGCCTTGTCGAAGCCGGCGTGCCGCTACTCGCTGCACATATGTTCATCATGTACGTTGCCGCCAAGTCTTCGATCACGCCGCCTGTTGCCATCGCTTCCTATGCCGCGGCCGCGGTCGCTGGAACCGATCCCTGGCGCACCAGTCTGGTAGCCTTCAAGCTTGGGCTGTCGGTGTTCATCATCCCCTATATGTTCGTCTATGGCCCGGCACTGCTTGGCCTCGGCACGCCGCTTGAGGTCGCCTACGCCACCGCTACCGCCTCACTTGGTGTCTTCATCCTGTCGGCTGCGATCGTCGGCTGGTTCGTTGCGCCGCTAGGGTGGGGCTTGCGGCTTGCAACGTTTGTGTCCTCCCTGTTTCTGATCCAG